>JBAVKY010000449.1:0-11131 GCA_049688555.1 Propionicimonas sp. | reverse complement strand
CCGCCACGCAGTCAGCGCGGCGGGCCAGCACCGACACCGGCAGCAGCACATGCGTGCGGGCACACCCCGAGCACCGCGCCCGGCGTGGCCGCAACCGGCCCGCCAGCCCCCGGACCGACCGCTCCCGGGCGTGACCCCACCCGCTCAGGACCCCGCCGCACGGCGGGCACGTCAACCGACCCCCGACCAGCATCCGTTCGACTTGACCCGGACTGGTACCTACCATCAACAACAGGGTGACCCATCACCTCAGCCACGGCCCTCCCGGACTCGCCAAAGACAGGGAGGGCCGTCGCGCTTCTCTGAACGTCATCACGATCCTGACGCCAAGTAGAAAAGACAAATCGGACACAACCCGTCGGGCCACGTGGTCACCCCCAACGACGCCAACTGCCCCCCACGCGATCAGACTGAGTGACGCTCAACACCTGCCCGTGATCTACGTACTGGGACATTCGTTCGAGCTGGGTGCTTGGATGACGCTCATGGTCTGCGGGGTCTCCTCCACCGCGATCGCTAGCTTCAGCTCGAAGTTCTTGGAGATGCCGGTGCGTACCAGCGGTTGGATGGCGGTCCGCCCAAGGCAGGTCGCCCTCGTGGGAGCAGGGGCGAGTGCGCTTCTTGCGGCGTTGGTCGTGCCACAACTCGGGTCCGTGGCCGATCGAGCACTGCTCCCCACGAGTGCCGCCGCCCTCTCTGCTGCAGCGGCAGGGATCAGCGATGCGGACCTGGTGGCTGTCAAGTCCGACGGCGGGAAGGCTCCGCAGTGCCTGGGCAGCCCCATCCGAGACTGCATCGTTACGCAGGGCGGGCCTCGCACGCGCAGAGTGCTCCTGGTCGGTGACAGTCACGCGCGGTCACTGGTGCCGGCGGTGACTGCCATCGCCAAGGACCGGGGTTGGACCTTGGCTGTCGCGACCGGCAGCGGCTGCCCGTGGCACTGGGGTCTCCTGTACCCCCGTGCTTGGGGTGAGCAGACTGATGCTTGCCGGGATACCCAGAACGACTGGTACCGGCGGCTCGTCCCGGAGTTCCGTCCCGACATCGCGCTTCTGGCGACGTACTCCTTCACCGACCCGGTGGGCACCGAGGTCACGCGGCCGGCCGATCACTCCGAGCAGGGGCTGTCACAAGCCTCGCTGATCGACCGGGCGGCTCGTCGGTCTGTGGCTGCGCTACGTGAGACCGGGGCGGCCGTCGTACTCATCGATCCGCTGTCGGTGTCCACCAACGGCAACCCCATGACTTGCCTGTCGAAGGGCAGGGCCATCGCAGACTGCGCATTCACTGTCACCGGGGAGCAGATCCCTGCCGAGCGGCTCTACGCGAAGCTGGCTGAGCCTCCGTCGGTCGTGCAGGTCGACCTGGACGGGCTCGCCTGTCCGCGATTGCCTCGGTGCGACTCCGTCATCGACGGTCAAGTCGTACGACGAGACCACAATCACGTGTCCGCCAGCTTCTGGCTTCGGCACAAGGCAGAACTCGCCCAGCGCTTGGCAGTCGACGGTAGTTGAACTGACAGATCCTGGCTCAGATCGACCATCCGCTCAGATCCACCTTAACGAGTGGCTCGGGGAGGCCTCGGACGCCCACCTGCGCCGTGTACAGGCGACCCGCGTGCACGTCTTCGGCGAGGGCATGGTCGGACAGGCCCTCCTGCGCGGTCGTGATGATCAGGAGGGATAGGTCATCGCCGGCGAAGGTGCAGCTCGACACCAACTGGGTCGACACGCCCACCTGGCCTGTGAGGACTCCGTCGGGGGAGTACCGGCGCACGCACCGTCCCCCCCAAACGGCAACCCAAACGTCCCCGTTCCCGTCGACGGTGAGGCCGTCGGGCTCCCCCAGCTCGTCAGCGAGTCGGACGAAGGGCCGCGCCTCCCCGAGCGAACCGGAGCCGCTGTCGAACTCGTGCACGTCGATCCTGTGCGCCGCGCTGTCGGTGATGTACATCGCCCGGCCGTCGGGACTCCAGCCGATGCCATTGGCGATCGTCAGTCCGGTGAGCATCCGGGTGACGCTGCCATCCAGGTCGATTCGCCACAGCGACCCTCGCCCGACGGCGTTGTCGTGAGCCTTGCTCCCAACCCAGAAGCGGCCGGCCGGGTCGGCCTTTCCGTCGTTCATCCTCACCCCAGCCGACTCGACCGTGACCCGAGCGACCGTCCTGCCTACGTCGTCGAGGGCTATCACCTTGGTTCCAGTGCCGCACATCCATCCGCCACCGACCCGCGGAAGGGCCACCGACAGGGGTTCGGCCAGTCGGGCCAGCAGTTGCGGCTCCGACTCGACGCCCGTCCCCTCGACCGCCCACAAGTTGCCTTGGTTGATGTCCACCCAACTCGTGCGGGCGCCCAGTGGATCCCAGTGGGGACCCTCGCCGAGCTCATACGCGGCGGGTGAGCGCGGAACTGCAGTCCACGTGGCGCGAACGGTCGGATTCGCGGGATCGTGGCGAGTCATGTCGCGAGATTACTCCCGCCGGGCTTGGGCCCGGAGACGCGCCACGTCGCCGTCAAGGGGCGCCTCGAGACCCGGGTCAGCCCAGCCGCTCGACGATCGCGTCGGCTGCTCGCTCGGCCGGATCGCGCCCTGGGTCGATGTCGACCTGTGCCGCGAAGAAGGGCCACGACCGCTCGCGGTAGCCCTCCCGGGCATCGAGGGCCTCCTGCAGTCTCAGCTCGAGCTCGTCTGTGGACCGGCTCACCCAGAACGCGCCCTCGGGGTTCTCGAAGGTGGGCACCTTCTCGCGATGGGGGTTGTGGTAGACGAACGGCACCCCGCGGGCCATGGCCTCGAACGGCACGGTGCTGAATCGTGACACGAGCACTCCCGCCTTCGTTATCTCGTGTCGGAACGGCCTGGCGGCCACCTCCATCCCCATCGTGTCGCCCTTCTCGGCGGGGTGGCGGGACACAACGACGTCCACACCCAGCGTCCGAGCTGCGTCGGCGATCGAGCGCAACCAGCCGTCGCGTTGGTCGGTGAGCACTCCGAACGTGAAGTTCAGGTTGGCCAGGACATGGTCGCCGGGGTGCACGGGCGGGAGGGTTGCCACCAACTCGAGGCGCGAACTTCCGACGACCAGGACCTCCTTGTCAGGCAGGGAGGCCACGTCGTTCGGGCCCTGCCCGAGGATCCACCTGGCTTGGCGGTAGGGGGTGCGAATGCGCCCGGTGTCGTCGTCGAGGAAGTCCTGCACCCCCTCAACCTTGGCGAACGTGGGGACACCCGCGGCGTTGGCTGCCTCTATGACCCTGCGCAGCGGCCCCCAGTCGTTGAGTGTCACGATCGCCGCCGCTTCGCTGGCCACTTCCGGCGTGAACGGCAGTACCTCGTCCACCCAGCGTCCGAGCTCCGCGATGGCAGTCGGTACCGTGTTCGGCGACACCATGATCTGCGCAGGCACTCCCCGGCTGCGCAGGGCCACCAGCAGCGGTCCGACCTCATCGACGTGGTAGCGAGCCTCGGGCACAAGTAGGACGGCACCACGACCCCGCACGAGCCCGTCGGGCAGCACGGTCGGAGGCGCCTGCATCGTCCGGACCGGCAGGGAGCCCCGTGCGTCGGCCTCTCCGGACTCGTTCCTTGGGTGGGCGTGGCCAACGTCGAGGAAGGTCACCATCGGCGCGCGAGCGACGGACCGGCCCGTGTCCTGGGCTGCCCAGAGCCCCAGTGGCCGGTCGTGCACCATCAGCCGGAACCTCATGTCGTGGGCCACGAACGCCTGCCCGACCAGGGCGCTGTCGTCAGTAGACGCGTCGTCCACGACGACGCATTCGAGCCGCCGGAACCTGGTCGCCTGCAGGGACCTGAGCGTTGCGCCCAGTTCGTCAGAGCTGTTCGATGATGTCACGACGAACGTCAGAACCGGGTGGGTCACAGGACCGTGAAGAGCCGGTTGGATGCCACCTGCCAGGGGTGGTGACGCTCCGAGTGTACGCATGGCACGCCGGGCGAGAGGGCGAAGGCGACGCTGTGCGCGCGAGGGTAGCCAGCGCCAGGTGCGTCGCGCCGCGCGCCGTGCCCCGCCGGTCAGCTGTTGCATGGGCCCTGCAACCCCATCATGCGTGCGACCCTAGCAACCGGCTGCGCCCGGCCAGCGCGACCTGCGACCTGTGGAGTTTCGAGCCGGGTACGATGCGGTCGGCGAGGGGCGCCGTAATGTGAACTGTCAGGCTTCGCCGTGGCGAATGGGCCAGGTTGTCTGTGTTGCACGTTGCCTCGGGTGGGTCTGGGGGTTCGTTGGTGCGTGCACTGGAGGGAGCGGTTGTGGCTGAACCAACGCTGCGGCGTATCCAGGACGCGCTGGGCGGCCCCAGCCGTCGCCAGGCGGGGATCGTCGTTGGGCTGGTCGTGCTCGGGCTGCTCCTGGCCGGGCTGTCCGCCGTCGCGGCGACCCTCGCCATCAGCGACGCAAACCCCGCGTGGTGGGTGTCCGCTGTCCTGTCGTTGGGTGGCGCTGCCGGATGCGCACTGCTCGCGCTGCGGCGGATCCTGAGGGCCCGTCGGGCCCGATCGCCGGTCGAGTGCGCAGTGGAGGTGCCGCCAGAGGAGGCAGCCTCGGGCGCCACAGTGACTGTTGTCATTCCTGCATTCTGCGAGGCGGCGTACTTGGGCGCAGCACTCGAGAGCCTTCAGGCGCAGACCTACCCATGGTGGCGCGCTGTCGTGGTTGACGACGAGTCGACCGATGCCACGTCGGCCGTCGGCGTGAAGTACGGGGCTTCTGACGCCCGGATCTCGGTCCTGCGCCTGCGCCGAAACTCGGGACTGCCAGCAGCGCGGAACGCCGGCCTCACCCAGGTCGACACGTCGTATGTGCTCTTCCTGGACGCGGACGACGCGCTCTTCCCGGATGCGCTCGAGAGCCGCGTGACTGCCCTCGTCGCCGACCCGACTGCTGCCGGGGCCTACGGCAAGGTGCGTCAGGTCCCGGCCAACGCGGACTGGCGGACCGAGGCGTCGCGTGGGCCGCTGGGGGCTTCGAGGCAGCGGGTTACCCTTGTGACTGCAGGCGGCGAGAACCCGTTCAGCATCCACGAGGTGCTGCTGCGCACGGAGCGGGTCCTTGAGCTGGGCGGCTTCACGGAGTCCCTGCGTTCCGGAGCCGAGGACCTTGACTTCTGGATGCGTGCGCTCCGATCGGGTCGTGAATTCGTCGGCACCGGCCGGATCGACTGCATGTATCGCCAGTCGCCCACGTCGATGGTCGCCGTGGGGGTCGGGGCTCATGTGGATAACGCCCTGAACCTGCTCGACGCCGCGTGGAGGGACCAAGGGTGCGTGGCGGAGGTATCCCATTCCCCAGCCCTGGACGGCGATCTGGGTGAGATCCTTCGCCGCGGTATGGTGGAAGTGAGACTGCTGCGCTTCTTGGGGATGGCCGTCCAGGCCGGCGATACATCGGCCAGCGACGCCATTGTGGCCCGGCTTGAGGCGGCAGCCCCGCTGTGCACTTCCCGCGCATCGGCGCTTGCGCTAGTCGTCGCCGGCGCCGGCCGCTCCCTGCGCAGGACCGCTGAGGGTCAGGCAGGGGCGGGGCTGGACCATACTGCGCGGGAGACCGGCTTGACCGCCCTGACCTCAATCGGCCACCTCTTCCCGGAGCACTCCGGCGTGCCATCGCCCCGGAGGGGTCATCCGTCGTGGGCTGTGCTGGCTGAAGATCGCGCGCAAGTAGCGGCAATGTACGCCGCGCTCTCAGGGCTTGCGCCCGAGTTGCGTCCCGTTTGGGTGGTGTCCGACTCCGTCGACGCTGACATGGGCGCTCTGACGCACCTCATGGAACTCGACTCGACGGCCCCCTGGAGGTCCGTGCCCGGCTACTTGCTCGAGGGCGTCGCCTACGAGGTCCTCGTCCTGTCGCGACCCATCAGCTGGGTGGCTCGGATGCTGGACGGGGAGGCGCGGGCTCGAGGAACGTCGATCCGCGAGCTGGATCTCCCGTGGAGCGCCGCCGTTGCCGTCGACGACGACGAGACCCGCGCGGCTCGCAGCCACAAGGTCGGCGCCCCCGCAGAACGCGTGAGCCTCGACGCGCTGGGTTGTCTAGGCCGCCCGCGTGGCGAACTCCCGCGCGTCCGCGTGCGAGCGGTCCGCCGTCCACTGCCTGGGCTGGCAACGAAGGATGGGTCGAGTGGCGACTACCGGGGGCTGGACCTGCCCACCACCGAGCGCCTCCTGGCCTTGAAGGACAAGCACCAGGGCCAGCGATGCGTGATCATCGGCAACGGCCCATCGCTGAACCGCACCGACCTCGCCCAGCTCCGGGGAATCCCCACGTTCGGCGTCAATGGGATCTACTACGCCGACGATCGGCTCCCCGAGTCGCTCACCTATTACGTCGTCGAGGACACGAAGGTGTTCCAGGAGAACACCGCCGACGTTCTGGCGTACGGCCGGGAGCGAGCAGGCACATTCGTCCTACCGACGCTCTACCGCCCATCGTTAGGCCCTGACGACACACCTGTGATGTTCCGCATGAACGGTGGCTTCTACCGGCCCACCGATCCGAGTTTCGCGCGCCCACGCTTCTCCACCAACGCCGTTGAGGTCCTGTACTGCGGGCAGTCGGTCACGATCATCAACTTGCAGCTGGCCCACTGGATGGGCTTCTCCGAGGTAGGCCTGATCGGCATGGACTTCTCGTACGCGATCCCGCAGGGCACGCATGTGCAGGGGGACGTCTACACGTCGGCGGGCGATGACCCCAACCACTTCGATTCGCGCTACTTCGGCGCAGGGAAGACCTGGAAGGACCCCAAGCTCAACCGCGTGCTCGCGAATTACGAGCTTGCCAAGGCGATCTACGAGTCCGACGGGAGGCGCATCGTGAACTGCACCGAGGGCGGCGCTCTTGAATCCTTCGAGCGGATCGCCCTCGCCGACTTCGTCCGAGCGTGACGAGGTGACTGACACGAGCCGGGGGCGCTGAGCTGGATGGTCTTCACGAGCACGGTCTTCCTCTTCGCGTTCCTCCCGGTCGCGCTGGTCGCCTTCTACCTGTTCCCGGCAGGGCTGCGTGCGTGGCCGCTGCTGGTCCTATCGGCGTTGTTCTATGGCTGGGGCGAGCCCATCCTGGTCGTGCTGATCCTGTTCTCTGCAGTCCTCAACTTCACGTTCGGCCGGCTGCTGTCTCGACCCGGGTTGGCCCGATCCAGGGACTGGCTCGTCCTGGGCATCGTTCTCAACCTGGTTCCCCTCCTCGTCTTCAAGTACCTCGAGTGGTTCCTTGTCACCCTGGGCCTGGACGGGTTGGCCGCCGGCGTCGCACTGCCGCTGCCGATCGGCGTGTCGTTCTACACGTTCATGGCGATCAGCTACTTGGTCGACATCCACCGCGGCCGCAATATGGGGGCGCCCTCCCTGCTCATGTTTGGCGCATACCTGACGATGTTCCCGCACCTCGTTGCCGGGCCGATCGTCCGCTGGGGGCATGTCGGACCCCAGCTGCGGCGACCAACGTTCAACCCTGGCCTGTTCGGCTACGGCGCAGTCCGCGTGGCGACGGGTCTGGTGAAGAAGGCCGTGCTTGCCGACTCCATCTCACCTGTCGTCGACGCGCTGTTCGGCTCGGGCGCACCGACGTCGTGGGGCTCAGCCTGGGTCGCGGTCCTCCTCTACTCTCTCCAGATCTACCTCGACTTCTCGGCGTACTCAGACATCGCGATCGGCTTGGCAGCGATTCTGGGCGTGCGATTCGAGGAGAACTTCCGATATCCATACGTCAGTCGCTCAGCGCGCGAGTTCTGGCAGCGCTGGCATGTGTCGCTTGGCAGTTGGTTCCGCGACTACGTCTACATCCCTCTCGGAGGCTCGCGCGTGCGGCCAGCGTTGCTGTGGCGGAACCTCCTGGTGGTGTGGGCGCTCACCGGCCTGTGGCATGGTGCAGCTTGGACGTTCGTGCTGTGGGGCGTGTACTTCGGTGTCCTCATCGGCCTCGAGCGCGGTGCGCTCGGTCGTGCAGTCGACCGACTGCCGCGCTTCCTCCAGCACGGCTATGGCGTCCTCGTCGTGGCGATTGGCTGGGTCCTCTTCCGGTCTGAGTCCCTCTTGCAGGCTTCGGAGTACTACCGAGCCATGTCTGGGTTGAGCAGTGCGCCCATGTGGGACGCTAGAGCCACGTACGCAATCTCGCAGACCCTAGTCGTTGCCGCGATCGCGACACTGCTGTCGGCGTCCGCCGCCCGCCGGGTGATGGAGATGACGGAGAGGTTCTTCCTCCAGCACCAGGAGGTCCACCCGTGGCCGGTGGACCACCGGCACCGCCCGGCGCCCATCCACGTTCCTGAAGGCGCGCCTGACGCTGCCCACGCGGCAGGACGGGTCGCGACTGCGACCGAGCCAGAGGCTCCACCCGCAGAACCGCCCGCACGCCTTCGCGGCTGGTCCCTCGTGGCCGGCCTCGCCGTGGCGACTCTGCTTCTCATCGGCACGTCATTCGTAGTGTCGGTGACCTACTCGCCGTTCATCTACTTCCGCTTCTAGGGTGACCTCCATGCCGACGCACCTGGGGATCGCGGGGATCCGAGCGGTTGCGGGCTTCGTGCTGCTCGGATTTGTGGCCGGGGTTGGCGTCTCATACTCCACCCAGATGGAGCCGGTCAAGTCCACGATTGACGGCCGCACGCTTGAGGGCCTGCCGATGCCCACCCGATCGGGGATCGCCGACGGGACGTGGATGACGGATGTTGAGACGTGGACCGACGACCGCGTGCTTGGCCGTGAGCTCTGGCTTTCCATGCACGCGCGCATCTCACTCGACGTGCTGCGCATGCGGGAGATCAACAACGTCGCCATCGACCGCGAGACGGGCCTCCAGCTCGAGAAGCCGGGGCGCTTGGAATCGCGCCCCGATCTTGGCGACTACGCCGCCCAACTCGGCGATGAGATCCGCGACGCTGGCGCCGTGCCCCTCTTCGTCTACCTGCCCCGCAAGGAGGAGGTGTTCGCAGATCTCCTCCCGCCGACGTGGAACAACAGTTACCTCGAGCGGCGTGACGAGGTCAAGGCCCAGTTGGCGCGCGGCGGCGCATTCCTCGACCTCACCGACCTGCTGTCTGCGCCGCGCGCCAGGCTGAACAACTTCTACCTCACGGATCACCATTGGTCGGCCAGCGGCGCGCTGGGGGCGTTGGGAGCGGTGGAGCGGGAGTTGGCAGCGCGGGGCGTCCGCCTGGGCGCGGCGCCCCGCTACGAGGACCAGCGGTACCTCGACTTGCTCGGCTCCTACGCCCGCAGGGTCACCGCAGCGGGGACACCGGTCCCGGACCCCTTCGTTGTGCCGACTCCGGCGACGTGGTACGGCCGACTCTGCAGTGAAGGCGCCTGCCGTGACCCGGTGTTCACGGGCATCGCGACCGCGGCCGATCGCTACACGAACCGCTATGAGACCTTTCTCGGTGGTGACCGAGGCCTTCAGGATCTGGTCAACGACGACCCCGCGGCCCGGGGCACCATCGTCGTGCTCAAGGACTCATATGGTCTGCCCCTCGTCACGTACCTTGCACAGCAGGCGCGGCGGGTAGTCGCGATCGATGAACGCAAGTACACGGGCCAGGAGCTGCGCGGCCTGTTCGCCGACGTGCGGCCCGATGCCGTGATCGTCATGCACAACATCCGCACGTTGCTGGGCGACTCCGGCTTCGATCCTCGGGCGTGGGTGGACGTCGAGGGAGCAGTCGACGAGCGTCGTCGATGATTGGCCCCTCCTTGGCTACCCGGCGAGCCGGGTACCATGCCGCCGACTAGCGGTGTCGTAGAGTGAGAGGGATCGGGGCTGGCCCCGGTCGTTGACGCACGGCTGCGGCGGAATTCCGTCGTTCGGGGGCGTGGGTAGGTGTCGATGAGAGGGAGCGCTTGTGGCTGATCCCACAGTGGGTGTGGTGATCCGGTGCCTCAATGAGGAGGAACACATCGGGCGGCTGCTCACGGGCTTGGAGCGGCAGACGCGGCGCCCCGATCAGGTCGTGGTCGTCGATTCGGGGTCCACGGATGCGACTGTGGACATCGCCAGCCGGTACACGGCCGACGTGTTGGATATCGAACCTGCAGATTTTTCCTTTGGCAGGGCGCTGAACATCGGATGTGCCCATGCCGATACCGACATCCTGGTGTTAGTCAGCGCGCATGTGTACCCGCTATACGACACGTGGCTGGCCCAGTTGGTGGCTCCGTTCGCTGATCGGAAGGTCGCGTTGAGCTACGGGCGTCAGGTCGGTGACCAGCGGACGAAGTACTCGGAGTCGCGCGTGCTGCTCAAGTGGTTCCCGGCGAGCTCGATCCCGCGACAGACCTATCCGTTCTGCAACAACGCGAACGCGGCCGTGCGACGTTCCCTGTGGCGTGAGCTGCCCTACGACGAGGATCTGACCGGGTTGGAGGACCTGGATTGGGCGAAGCGGGCATTGGCCCGGGGATTCCACCTTAGCTACGTGGCCGAGGCGCCGGTTGTGCACGTGCATGAGGAATCGTGGGGCCGGATCGCCAATCGGTACCGGCGTGAGGCTATCGCGTATGGGCGGATCATGGGGCGGCAGGGGATCGGGCCGCTGGAGTCGCTGGGCCTGGCCGTGACCAACACGCTCAGCGACTTCGTGCATGCCGGGCGAGACCGGGTGCTGCTGCAGAACCTGGCTGGCATTCCGGCGTTCCGGGCCGCGCAGTTCTGGGGGGCGTACCGCGGGTTCCTGGATGACGACCGGGTGTCGGATCAGTTGAAGCACCGCTTCTACTACCCGTTGGAAGTGGGCTCGGCGCGGCCTGTCGAGGCCCCGGGCAAGCCGATCGACTACGCGGCCCATGAGCCGCCGAGCGAGGTGCGCCGACGTGCCTGACACCGGCGTTTCGCACCAGCTGCCCGCCTCGAGGCGGCGGATCAACCATCGCGGATGCCCGGTGCGGTCCCGGCTGTCCAGCATGATCGGAGCGAGTTCATGAGAGTCGTCGGCCTGGTGCCCATGCGGCACAGCAGCGAGCGTGTTCCCGGCAAGAACTACCGCGTCCTTGGCGATGCGCCCCTGTATCACCACATCGTGCGGACGCTGCTCTCCGTTCCCGAGGTCGACCAGGTCGTGATCGACACCGACAGCCCAACGATCCGGGCCGACGCCGCCGAGCACTTCCCCGG
>JBAVKY010000448.1:0-3013 GCA_049688555.1 Propionicimonas sp. | reverse complement strand
CTCCTCGACACGTTCTGGGCCGCGGCCGAGCGCTGAAAGAGCATTCTGCAGACGAACCGGGCACGGCTCCCGCACCGCCCGGCGCTAGCCACCAGGAGTCACAGGCCGACGCCCCTCGTTTTCATCTTCGCCTGCCGACGGCATCCCACAAGCCCAACGTGATGTTGGGAGCGGTGCAGGTCAGCGGCGCCACGACCTGGGTCGTACGCAGCCGGACCGGGCCTTGCGTCACCGACGGTCGAGGATCTTGTGGCCGTCGTCGCGGAGTTCGCCGGTGGGTGAGACGTGCCGGTAGAGGGTTTGGCGGGTGATGCCGAGTTCCTTGCACAGCTCACCGACGTTGGTGCCTGGCTTGCCCATCGATGCGGCAGCGAGGCGAACTTTGGCGGGCGTCATCTTGAACGGCCTGCCGCCCTTACGGCCGCGGGCACGGGCGGCAGCCAGGCCGGCGATGGTGCGTTCAGAGATCAGCTCGCGTTCGTACTCGGCCAGAGCGGCGAAGATGCCGAACACCAGCTTGCCGGAGGCGGTAGTGGTGTCGATGGCCGCCCCCTGCCCGGTGAGGACTTTCAGGCCGATGCCGCGTTGGGTGAGGTCGTGGACGATGTTGACCAGGTGGCGCAGGTCTCGACCGAGCCGGTCGAGCTTCCACACCAGCAGGGTGTCGTCGGCGCGGAGGGCTTTCAGGCAGCCGGTCAGCTGGGGGCGGTCGTCCTTCTTGCCGGAGGCCTTGTCCTCATACAGTGCCTCAGGGTCGACGCCAGCGATGAGGAGGGCGTCGCGTTGCAGGTCGGTGGTCTGCGACCCGTCGGCCTTCGAGACCCGCATGTAGCCGACCAGCATCTCTCTCCCATCCGCGTCACGCATACGACCGTTTGCGTGACAGTCTCAGCGGGACACCAGCTCGCCATGCGTACTGTCACTTAACCTGTCACCTATTTTAAGTCCTCTGAACGGGCCATCGCTGGGGAGATGTGACATTCGTTTCCGGCGTTGCCGGGTCTAGCGGATGCGTGCTCGGCCAGCGTCGGTGGGAGGTGGTCGTTCGGTACGCCGAGCGCGATCAGGTCGTCGCGAATGCGTTGGTAGGTCGCCTCGCTGCGAGTCAGGCCGGTGAGGGTGGCCAGCAGCTGCCGGGCGGCGACAGGGTCTTTCTGGGCGAGGGCGATCGCCATATTCATTGCGTCCCTGGCCGCCTGCCAGTAGTCACGAGCGCGAGGAGCAGGCGGGGTGCCGTCGGGGACGTGCCGGCGGGGCTCAGGCGTCAACAGCGGGGCGAGGGTGCCGTGGGCGGTGATATCGCCGGTCTCGATGAGGGCAAGGGTGGCGGCGGCAGCTTCGAGGAGCAACTGCTGCTGGGGCCACAGCAGTGCCTCGTAGGGGCGCCAGGGACCTGTGATGCCGGCGCGTGGGGCCTGATCGGCCATCTCCCAAATGCGCCTCACGGCGCGTCGGGAGCCGGTACGCAGCGCCGAGAGTGGGGTGGACAGCTCGTCGATGAGGGTGCGCAGCAGCCGGAACCACACCCCTACGTGCACGGATCGACGCGGCAGGAGGATGGCGCCGGTGCGCAGCCCCTGGTGGGTGCGGGCGTCCACGGCGACGACGACAGCCGGTGCGGGGCGGGCGGGGGTGTCCGGCTTCTCCCACGCGACGAAAGCGCCCATGCCGCCGAAGGCGGGTTCGAGGCGGCAGCTGTGCTGCGGGCAGCTGAGGGTCAGCGGGAGCTGGGACACGAGCGTGAAACCGAAGGTGCCGTCCGCGCCGGTGCGCTGGCAGGTCGGGCAGGCCCGGCGCAGCGGCCCGCGCTTGGGGTCGATCGGCAACCATGCCCGCCAGCCGGGCACCTGCCGCCCGGGCCGTTCCCTGGCGGTGAGGAGCACCGAGTCCTGCCGGACGTAGGTGTCGAACGCTGCCCCGGGAACGGGCTCGGGGTCAAGGGAGTCCAGGAGCCACGGCGCCCAGCCGGCGATCGTCAGCTGGCGCAGCCGGCCCAGCGGTTCGCCGGTGCGCTCAGCCAACGCGGGAAGCAGCCACGGTGGCGGGTCCAGATCGAGGGCGCTGGTGTGGTGGTCGGCAAGGTCCACGCCCGGTGCGGCGAGGCTGTGCCGGAGCAGGTCCTCGACGCTCATGCCGTACACCTCGGCCAGTCGGCTGAGCCACGACGTCAGCGCCTCACCCTCACCGGGTGGCGGGTGCAGGGGCCAGCGACGGGTCATGCCAGCTCGCGTTCGAACATTCGGCGTCGTTCGGTGGGGCCGACGTAGGGCGCCAGGAGCAAGGTTCGTTGGTTGATCGCCTCCTCACCGGACTCGATCGCGGCCACCGCGGCGTCGGTGAGCAGGTGGGTGAGCTCGCCGATGGTGCCCTCGCTGCGGGAGAGCAGGTAGCGGGCCATGTCTTCGGTGGCGATGGTCGAGGGTCGGCGCAGCGGGAACGCGGCGGCGAAGCTGGCCAGCAGCGACCGGGCACCTTCGTTCGGTTTCCACCGCGGCAGCGTGAAGGGCTCGAAGCGGTTCTCCAGCTGGTCATCGGAGCGGATCGCCAGGTAAGCCTCCCGGGTGCCGACCCCGACCAGCGGGATGCGCAGCTCGTTGCCCAGAAACCTGATCAGGTTGAGGAACTCGCGCCGGGTCTCCCCGCGCCCGGCCAGCAGGTTGTGCAGCTCGTCGATGACCAGGACCCGCACCCCGACCGCGCGCAGCAGCGTCAAGGTGGCCTGCTCGAGCTCGGCCAGGCGCTGGCGGGGGCGCAGCGGTGCTCCCAGCGCGGCCAGCAGCGCGACGTAGAACCGGATCACCGAGGGATCGGAGGGCATCTGCACCGCCAGCACCGGCATCTGTTCGCGATCGGCGTGAGAGGTGGGCGGGTGGAGCCGGCGGAACTTCTCGATGATCATCGACTTGCCGTTGTTCGTCTTGCCGATCAACAGCAGGTTCGGCATGCGCTGCTTGCCCGGCCACGCGTACAGCGTCTCCAGCCGCTCCAGCGCCGTGGTCGCGCGGGAGTAGCC
>JBAVKY010000447.1:0-12247 GCA_049688555.1 Propionicimonas sp. | reverse complement strand
CAAACGGACGGGACGATTCACTCGGCCTTGAGGCGGCCGCGCTTCTCGTACACGTCAGCCGCTTCACGGATGAACGCGGCGTTGACCTTGCACTGGTACTTCTGCTCGAGCTCGTCCGCGATCCCGTAAAGCTCGGCCTTGGTCGAGCGGTACGGGCGCAGGGCGTTGTAGACGCTCAGCAGCCGGTCGTCCGGGACGGCGATGAGTTCCGCCGCCCGGCGCATGTTCCGGGCCAGGTTGCCGCGGTCGACCGATTCGGCCACCTGAGCCTGCAGCTCGAGGGTCTCCGGAGCGATCCGGAAGTCCTCGGCCTTGAGCTCACCGCTCTTCACCTTCTCCAGGGAGAAGTCCGCCAGCACCTTGCCGGTGGCCGACTTCACCTTCTCCGGCATCTTCTCGCCCAGTGGGTACTGGTCGCGGCCGATGCCGCCGCCGGCGGCCGGTGACTTCTTCTGGAAGGTCACACTGTCTTTGCCGAGACTTGTCATGACCTCGGCCATGATCTGCCGAATGAGTTGTTCCTGATCCATGGTCACCTCCTACCGGTACTCGACCCGGAGTTGCTGGGTCTTCTTCTGGGGATCCAGCAGCTGCGTCTCCTTGATGTGCAGCAGCGCGGCAATGGCCTGATACTTGGGCCGGGCCATCTGGTCGTTGCGGACAGGCACGGGGCTGGGCGATTCGCCCTTGGCGTACTTGGCTGCGTTCTTGCCGATCGCCCGGAAGGTCGCCAGGTCGATCAGCGGGGACTGGCTGAACAACTCCAGGTTCGACAGCGGCGGCAGGTCCTTCTGGTGGATCACCGTCGTGCCGCGGGACTGGATTCCGATTCCGATTCCGGAGCCGGACAGCTTCGCCGCTTCGTGCGCGATGAAGCCGACGTCGGCGGTGCGGAAGGAGCGGATGAATCGGTAGCTCAGCCCCTCTTCCTCGATGCCGGCGCAGATCTCCTTGATGACCTGGTCGTGCGGCAGGCCGATGATGGTCTTGGTCTGCCGACCGCCGAAGGCGGCAGCCAGCCCGATGACCACCTCGCGGGGATTGGTGCCCCGCTCGGCCGGGCCGGACTCACTGATGTTCATTGCGCCGGAGGCGCCGACCACACTCGGCGCGGTTGCCGTCGCGGTCGCCGTCCCACCGGTCACGCCGGCGGCGGTGAACTCCTTGATGACCTCTTCGATGATGCTCTTGAGCGTCTTTTCGTCCATTGTCATCACCCTCAGATGCTCTCGGGGCTGATCGCCTGGCGGATGTTCTTCAGGATTTCCCACTTCTCGTCGGAGATCTGGTAGCCGGTCATCGGCCCGCGGTAGTCGTTGGGCTGGTTGACCGCGCTGATCACCTCGAAGTCGCGGGTGAGAATGGCTGACGTGTGCAGGTAGTCACCTGCGACGCGCTGCTTGAGCATGCCGAACACCGCCTCGGCGACGTCCTCGAAGCCACCCTTGGAGAGTGCCTTGACGATGTCCACACCGGTGGTCCCACGCTTCATCAGGTCTTCGGCGGACTTCAGGTCTTCCACCACGTTGCGGGCCGGCATGTCTTCCGAGCCGCGGGCGTAGGTGGCGGCTTCGACCTCGGCGTCCGTGATCTCGGTCAGGCCGAGGTTCTTGAACACGGCCTGCAGCGCCCTGGCGGCCTTGTTGCGAGCCGCCACAACATCGACTTCGAGAACCGGCACCAGGCCACCGTCGATCTTGAGGTCGCGCTGGATGATCAGCCAGTCGTCGTAGTCGTCGGCGTCCCAGTTGGAGCCGGCGAACATGTTGTCGTAGTTGGGCGTTGCGGAGTAGCCGGAGCAGATGAAGTCGGTGCCGGGCACGAACTGCATCAGCGACCGGGCCACCCGGCGCAGGTCCGAGTGGGTGAAGGTCTGGTCGTTGGACGAGGCACATTCCAGGTCCAGGGCCATGGCGATCAGGTTCTCGGCGAGGATGTCGCGAATGCCACCCGGGACGGCGGCGGGGACGCCGACGCAGGAGACCGAACCGTTCTGGATGCCCTGGGAGCCGGCTGCCTTGGTGATGTAGATGCAGCGGGATTCCAGGTACAGCATGGACTTGCCCTCGGCGTAGCCCATCTGCACCTCGGAGCCGGTGCCGGAGGTGAACCGCATCTTCAGGCCACGAGACGCGTAGCAGGAGGCCAGGAAGGCCTTCGACCACGGCGTGTCGTCGCCGTCCATGAACACGGCTTCGGTGCCGTACACCGAGACGGTCTCGGCGTACGCGGTGAAGCCGCGCATGCCCAGGTTCAGCTCGGTGGCCTCTTCGACCGCGCACTGGGTGAGGATGCCGGGACGGCCGACCTGGGCGCCCACCATGATCGCCATCGCATTGAAGGGGGCGTACCGGGCGATGCCGACCGTCGTCTCCTCCTCGGCGAAGCCACGCAGGGAGGCTTCGGCGGCGTCAGCGGCGATCTGGACCGGGTTGTCCTTCAGGTTGGTGACGTGGCACTGGTTGGCCGGCGTCAGCCGGGCCCGCATCTTGGCGACGGCCATCATCATTTCCAGCACCGTCATCTTGCCGACGACCTCGGTGATCTTCGCCGGGGTCATCGAGGTGGTCAGCTTGACCACATCGGCGCGGGAGACGTTGATGTCGACCAGCTTGCGGGCCAGGTCGAGGGAGTCCATCTTGCAGACCGCCTCGGCGTTGTCCAACCGGATTCCGTAGTCGGCGATGAAGGTGTCGATCATGTCGAAATCGGCACGCTGCTTGCCGTCGAGCTCGACGACCTTGCCAGCCTCGATACGAATCGAGGGCTTGGGGTCGTTCGGGCTGTTCATGGCGATGAGGCCTACCTCAGGCCATTCGGTGACGTACCCGTCCTGGTTGACGGGCCGGGCGTCGAGCGCCTCGAAACGCTTGCTCTTCACGAAGTTCCTCGGCTCAGATGTACGGGGTCGTGACGGATTCGGGGTAGGTACCGAGCGCACCGAGCAGACCACGGCCGACCTCGCGGGCAGCGATGATGGCCTGGCGCACCGCGCCGGAATCGCCGCTGAAGAACGAGATCACCTCGTTGGAGTAGCTCGTCCCGGCAGCCGGGCTGGCGTAGCCGATGACATCGATCGTCGATGCCTTGACCGCGGTATCGGCGAGCACGACGCCGATGGCGGCGGGGGCGCCCACCGTGATGCCGAATGCTTTGCCGAGCGGCGCGTTGAACGCCTTGTTCAGGGCGTACGAAGCACGCGCGGTGTACTGGAACTCCAGGTGACCGGCGTCGTTGGCGTAGACGTCACCGAAGGTGCGGTCCAGCTCGCTGAGGGTGACCTCGACGGCCCGGCGGGCGTCGGAGACGTCCAGCGCGCCGAAGATGATCAGCGAGCCATGACCCGCGCCACCCTTGGTGTCGCGAGGAAGCTCGATGGTCACGATCTCGGTGTTGGTCGCCTTGACCGCTTCGTCAGCGGCGAAGATGTGCGGGCCGGCGCCGGTGCGGGCACCGACGATGCCGATCGACTTGTACTTGGGGTCGATCTTCATCAGGGCGTGCACCTGAGGGTCGACGTTGGCGATGACGAGGCCGATGGTGTCGCCGAGGGCGTTGCAGCCGACGAACTCGGTCGCGGCCGGACGGCTGGCAGCCGGCTTGGCGGCCGGGGCAGCACCGGCGTCCATCTTCTTCAGGACGGCTGACATGATCTGGTTGACCAGTTCTTCACTTGCCATGGCGGGTCACGACCTCACTTCTCGGCGCTCGGGAGAATCTTCTCCACGTCGCTGTGCGGGCGCGGGATCACGTGGACGGAGACGAGCTCTCCCACGTTCTGGGCGGCGACGGCGCCGGCATCCGTTGCGGCCTTGACCGCGCCGACATCGCCACGGACCAGCACGGTGACCAAACCCGAGCCCACCCGCTGGGTTCCTATGAGGACTACGTTGGCCGACTTGACCATGGCGTCAGCGGCTTCAACGGCGGCGACGAAACCCTTCGTCTCCACCATTCCGAGGGCTTCTTGCATTCCAGACTCCTCCGTTGGGTCGGTGGACCGCATGGTCGAGTTGACCCGCGGCCGAACGGTTCGAGGCTAGGACCGAACGGCGGCACTAAACGCGCCTGCGACAATCAGTTTCGGGTCGTCTTCGCGGGGGCAGGACGACCAGAAAGTGCAACTCCCACAACCAGAAAGTGCACCTGAGCACAGGACCTGCCAACTGATTGACACCCCTGACGCCAGTACGCACGATGGGCCTGACCGGGCAGGTTTCGCGCGCCGTCCGGTCACGAGAGGCGGGCATGGCCGAGAAGCAGCGCTTCATCCAGGAGTTCGTCCCTGGCAAGCAGGTGACGCTCGCCCATGTGGTGGCGAACCCCGATCCGCGGCTGTACCCCAAGATCGGCCTCCCGCCGGGCGCCGGGGCCATCGGAGTGATGACGATCACCCCCAGCGAGGCCGCCATCATCGCCGCTGACGTCGCCACGAAGGCCGCGGACGTCGAACTCGGCTTCGTCGACCGGTTCTCAGGTTCGCTGGTGGTGCTGGGTCGGCTGACCGACGTGCAAACCGCGGTCGCGAGCGTGGTGGCCGTGCTGTGCGACGAACTCGGCTTCGCTAGGCCACCGCTGACTCGAACGTGAAGCGGTTCCTGCTGGTCGGCGGCGTCGGCAGCGGCAAGACCACCCTGCTGCAGCGGTTGCACGGCGCTCCCCTCACCTACGCCAAGACCGCGACCATCTACAACGAGGACGGCGCGCTGGACACCCCCGGCGAATACCTCGAACTGCCCTGGTTCAAGCACGCGCTGCGACTGGCGTCCTTCGAGGTGGAACTGGTGGTGATGATCGCCTCGGCCACCGTGTCGGACGGCAGGTTCCAGCCCGGCTTCGCCACCTTCTTCATGCCGCCGTCGATCGGAGTGGTCACCAAGATCGATCTGGCCACCCCAGCGGAAGTGGCGGTGGCAGGCGGTCACTTGCGGCTTGCCGGGGCCACCGAGATCCTCGAGGTGTCAGCGGTCACCGGCGAGGGGATCCCCGAACTGAGCGCACGCTTGGCGTGAGGCCTGGTCAGCGGACCTTCCGCAGGATCGCCGCCAGGTCGGCCTCGGTCACCGCCACGGGGTTCCCGGAGGTGCAGAAGTCCTTGTGGGCGGTGGCTGCCAGGGTCGGGATCGCCGCGGTGTAGGCAGCCCGGTCCACTCCGGCGGCGGTGACGGTCGCCGGCAACTCCAGTTCACCGCGAAGTTTCTCCACCCACCCGATCAGGGCCTGCACCAAGTTGCGCTCGTTGGACGCGCTCAGGCCCAGCGCCTTCGCCAGCGCGGCGTAGCGGCGGGCCACCGGGCCCACGTCGCGGGGTCTGAAGCCGAGATCGCCGGCGTTGAAGGCGATCACGCTGGGCAGCAGGATGCCGTTGAGCCTGCCGTGGGCCACCCGGAACGAGCCGCCGATCGCGTGCGACAGGCTGTGCACGATCCCCAGCCCGGCGTTCTGGAAGGCGATTCCGGCCATGGTCGCCGCATTGTGCTGGTGCTCCCTGGCCTCGGCCTCAGCGCCGTCGCGGAAGCAGCGCGCCAGGTGGGCATCAGCCAGTCGGAGGGCTTTCTCTGCCAGGGCATCGGAGAAGTCGTTGCAGCCCTTGGCGGCGTAGGCCTCGATGGCGTGGCTGACCGCGTCCATGCCGGAGTCCGCGGTGAGCCTCGGGGGGGCCGTCCGCACCGCCTCCGGGTCGAGGATCGCCATCTCCGGGAGCATGTCGACCGAGGTCAGGGGCAGCTTGGCGTGGCTGACCGGGTCGGTGACCACGGCGAAGGAGGTCACCTCGGACCCGCTGCCGCTGGTGGTCGGGATCACGATCAGCCCGCCGGGCAGGTCGTGGCCCTGCTCCAGGGCGAGCTTGCGCACGGCCTTGGCGGTGTCGATCGGCGAGCCGCCGCCGAGGGCGACGATGGCCTCGGGCTCGAAGGCGAGGAAGGCTCGCAGGCCTTCGGTGACGGTGTTCACGTCCGGGTTGGGCTGCACCTGGTCGAAGACCGCGACGGTCGCACCGGCGAGCTGGGCCCGCACCTTGACCATCAGTTCCGTGGTGGCCATGAAGGCGTCCGTCACCACCAGAACGCGCCGCCCATTCAGGACGGCCAGCGCCTGCAACGAATCAGGCCCGTAACAAAGGGTGGTGGTGAGTTGGAAGCGATACACCGTCCGGTCTCCCGTCGCGCGAGGAACAGTGACGCCGGTACTCGCTGGGGGATACCCCGGTGTGGGCCCGGAACACCCTGGAGAAGTAGTTGACCTGGTTGAAATCGAGTTCAGCCGCGATCTTCTGAACCGGCATCTGGGTGGAAGCTAACATCAGCTGCGCCCGAGAGATCCGCCAGGCGGTCACATACGACACGAATGTGTAGCCGGTGACCGATTTGAACAACTTCGACAGGTGGCCGGGGGACCAGTGCGTGGCAGCGGCCGCCTCGGTGAGCGACAGGGCGCGGTTCGGGTGCCGGGCGATGTCGTTGAGCAGGTCCCGCAGGTCTCGCCGGCGGTGGGGACGGGAGCGCACCAGCTCGTCCAGGAGCATCGCCAGCAGCCGCTCGACGTGGAGCTGGACGTGGTAGCGGTTGCAGGACGCCGTCCGCCGGTCGCGCTGGCCCTGAATCGCCTGGGTGAGGTGCGGCACCAGCCGGGGCGCGCAGTCCCTAGTGGCGGCGATGACGAGATCCTCGACGTGGGCGATCCCTTCCCGCGGGTCACCGCCGGCGGCGAAGACCTCATCGAGTAGCCGCCCGGCCTCGGCGTAGGCGCTGGCCAGGTCCTCGGTGTCGATCGCGTCCCGCAGGACGGCATGGGCCTCGACCGGCTGGTGCTCATGAGCCGGGGTGCCGGTGGTTCGGGGCAACGGGACCAGGCTCAGCAGCGGGCGCTGCGGGCGCTGTGGGTCGGCGGGAGGTCCGGCGACGTCGGCGGGCTGTGTGAGCCGCACGCCGTCGATCAACAGCCGGCTCAACCCGAAGAGGGTCTTGGCGGCCGCGGTCACCCGGCTCAGGGTGGACACCGGGACGCGTTGGTACAGCTCCTCCAGCCGACCGTCGCCCCGCCATTGGGTACCCGCGGTGATGAAGTGCGGCTGCTCCGCCTTGGGGACGCGAACCTGCCCACAGAGGATGGCGCCGACGTAGTTGTCGCCGTCGGTGACCGGCACCGAGAAGTCGACCAGGCCGGCATGGCACCGATAGACCTGCGGCGAGCCCTCGATCAGGGACTGCAGCCCGCCATGGGCGTCACAGCCGTGACACAACTTGTCCCGCAGCGGGTCGGACCGCATCTGGCGGCAGAAGTCGGTGAAGGCACAGCTGGGGGTGACGGGTGTCCCCCGAGTATCAACTGCAACAGTGGCGAGGCCGGTCGCCTCCGAGAAGTCCTCCAGGACCTTCTGGAGCTGACCCAGGTCGAGCACTGCCGCGATCCCCAAATCAGACAATGTTCCTCCGTTGGACCTTGCTGAGATTAGTCCAAGTAGGCGGTTCAGAACAGGTCGGTCATGCATCTCGTCCGCGCGCTTTCCGGCGGTGTCCACGGTGGTGGGGGTCGACCCGTCGAGGTGGCTGACTTCGGACCACAAGCGCACACCCTGCATCACCTTCGCCCCGACCGCCAATGTTCAGGGCTTCGTGTCAGCTTCGTTCAGCAGGGACAGCATGCCGTGTCGGGCTTCCTCCACTCGGGCGCGGGCGGAGCGTAGGCGTTCTGAGTCGGCGCTCGGGGAGAGGCTGGTCTCGGCGTCCAAGCCTGTCACCAGTGACGCCAGAGCCGTCCGCCATTGCTTTGCTCGGTCCTGTCGCTCCTGGCTCGACGACACGATGGCGAGTTGCCGCAGTTCCTCCTCGACCACCAGCAGCCTCGGGCGGCCGGCCTGCCACAGCTCGGCGGCCTCTG
The DNA here is from genome assembly GCA_049688555.1 of Propionicimonas sp. GTDB lineage: Bacteria > Actinomycetota > Actinomycetes > Propionibacteriales > Propionibacteriaceae > Propionicimonas. Next base: position 4,366 of record JBAVKY010000447.1, on the reverse strand, counting down.
CGGTGCTCGGTGAGGCCAAGACTCGCGGCAGCAGGTCCGCATCTGCCCAGGTGAGTTCGCTGCGGACAAGTTCGAAGCGTCGGTCGATCTCCCTGGTCGCGCTTCGACGCCGCGACCACAAGACCCCCGCCACGACTAGGCCAGCAACCCCGGCGAGCAAGCCCAGCAGCCACCACAGGCCACCATCTTGGTACGTCCCCTGCCGATGGCCAGAAGTAAGCCCCGCAGGTGGACCATCCGGTTCTGGCCGCGCTGCGGACGTAACCCTTTTTGGGGGTCGTCAGACGATGCCGCGCGCTTGACGTCGACCCCAGTCTCGGGGGGTGCGACTGCTATTGTTCGCCGAGCAGGTGGTGCGTTCTCGGGATTGGTGTTCGTGCTGCAGATGCCGACGCCGGTCGCCTTCCCCATCGGCAGTGGGTCGCAAGTCGAATCGAGGACATCGTGAGTGACGCCCCTCAGCGGGAGCAATTGTCCCGTCTCCTCCGGATGGGGGGTGCAAGCTGGGCGGCCATCGGCGCCGTAGTTCTGCTGGTGATCCTGTCTACGGCGCTGGGAGCGATCAACGGGATCGTGGTGCCGCTCGTCGTCGCAATCATCATCGGGGTGGTCCTGGAGCCGCTCGTGTCGCGGCTGGAGCACTGGGGCCTCAGCAGGCTGCTCGCCACCGTCGCGGGCATGGTGGTGGCCATTGCGCTGGCCGTGGGCACACTCACCGTCGTCGTACGTGGTTTCCTGGGTCAGTTGCCCCAGATCAACCGGCAGCTCTGGACGGGCTGGAACTCGTTCGTGGCCTGGGGACGGACGCTCGACCTGGACCCGCTGATACTCGAAGGCATCCGGGCGAACGTCGAGCAGTACACACCGCGAGTCGCTCAGGGCATCGTCGGCCTGGCGTCCGGCACTTTCTCCAGTGCGCTTGCGTTCGGCATGGGCACGTTCTTCGCCGTCTTCTTCCTCTTTTTCGTGCTGCGAGACGGCCGCGACTTCCCTGGCTGGCTGTCGCGGGTCGCGTCGTGGGACGCCGGACTCGCCGACGACGTCGCCACCGTGGTACAGCAGTCGCTGCGCGGCTACTTCAAGGGAATCGCCTTCACCACCATGGTGACGGCGCCGATCTTCATGGTGCCGCTGCTGCTGCTCCAGGTGCCGTTGGCCGGCTCGATCTTCATCCTGTACTTCGTTCTCTCCTTCATCCCGTTCCTTGGCGCGTGGATCACGGGCGCGTTTGCGGTGCTGATCGCCTTCGGATCGGGCGGAGCCTCCACCGCCGCGATCATCGGCATCACGTTCTTGATCTCCAACGGCACCATCCAGAGCGCGGTCAGTTCTTGGGTGCTCGGCTCGGCTCTGCGCATCCATCCCGTGGTCGTGCTGCTGGCCACGCTGATCGGTGGCACCGTCGCCGGCCTCATCGGCATGGTCCTCGCGCCGCCGCTCGTCGCTGCGACCATCCAGTCCGTCGCGGTCATCAAGGAACGAAGGGCAACGTGTGCGGATCGGACCTGTGGCGCTACCGCGGCATGAGCCGGTGCCGAAGCCGACCCCGAGCGGCCATGAGAACGTCGGGATCGTCGAGGCTGTCGGTGACGCTGTCACCACGGTGAAGCGTCCGGCGCCGATGGCTCCGGCGGGGTACTCGCAGTGCCTGTCACACCAGGCGTGGGGTGGTTAGCGTGAGGACATGGACATCAAGACGGAGGTCCGCGACTTCCTGTCGTCGAGACGCGCCCGCCTGACCCCCGAGCAGGCGGGCCTGCCCGCGTGGGGGACGAACCGGCGCGTCAAGGGCCTGCGTCGCGAGGAGGTCGCGCTGTTGGCCGGGGTCAGCGCCGAGTACTACGTGCGCCTGGAGCGCGGCAACCTGGGCGGGGTGTCCGAGCAGGTCCTCGAAGCGGTCGCCAGCGCGCTGCAGCTGGACGACGCGGAACGCGCACACCTGTTCGGGCTCGCGCGCACCGCGTCCGCCCGCAAACCGGTCGGGACGCCGCGGCGTCCGGTCCGGCCGGCGGTGCAGTGGCTGCTCGAGTCGATGACCGGGACGGCGGCGTACGTGCGGAACCACCGCACCGACCTGCTGGCCGCCAACACTCTCGGCCGTGCGCTGTACGCACCGGTGTACGAGATGCCCGGACGCCCCAACGTGGCCCGGTTCGTGTTCCTCGACCCCCGCGCCCAAGACTTCTTCGCCGAGTGGGACAAGGTCGCAGGAGAAGCCGCCGCCATGCTCCGCACCCTCGCCGGCGAGAACCCCTACGACCAGGGCCTCGCCGGACTCGTCGGCGAACTGTCCACGCGCAGCGAGGTGTTCGCGCAGTCGTGGGCCCGCCACGACGTCCGGCTGCACCGCACCGGGGTGAAGCGGTTCCACCACCCGATCGTCGGCGACCTCACCCTCGCCTACGAGGCCCTCGACCTGGCCGCCGACAGCGGCCTGCGCCTCAACGCCTACGTCGCCGAACCCGGCACCGCATCCGCCGAGGCGTTCGGCCTGCTCGCCAGCTGGGCCACCACCCCCCTGAGCATTGACGGCGGCGATCCATTGGATCGACAAGATGCCCAAGCGAGAAACCCCAAGCCACGGCCCTGAAGGCTACGACCCAACGTCGTGAACCAGTTGCGAGTCCTGGATCGACCGCCCGGACGGTCCTCGTGACAGCGGTGGTCGCCCGACCTACCTGATCAGTAGGAGTCGTAGGCGAGCGAGGCGGACAGGTCGCGGTTCGCTTTGATCTGGGCCCGGATGGTGGCGAGGTTCTCCTCGACGCCGGCCATGGCGTCGGCGCCGGCCACGAACCGGAGCGGCAGCCCGTCGGAGTCCGACAGCGTGACCAGTGCCCGCGCGAGTCTCTTGGGATCGCCGCCCTGCTGGCCGTTCATGCTCTGCCACACCGCGATGGTCTGCGCACTGCGGTCGGCGTAGTCGTCGATGTGCAGTTCGGGCCAGATCGTCGACGAGCCCTCCACCAGCAGTTCGGTACGGAAGAAACCAGGCTCCACGACCATCGTGTGGATCCCGTAGGGCTCGACGTCGAAGCGCAGCGACTCCATCCACCCTTCGAGGGCGAACTTCGAGGCGGCGTAGGCGGCGCAGAACTCTTGCCCGATCAACCCGGCGGTCGAGGTGATCGTGATGACCTGGCCGGAGCGCTGTTGGCGCAGGACCGGCAGGATGGCACGGGTCACGTTGAGCGGTCCGAAGAAGTTGGTTTCCATCTGCGCGCGGAACTGGGCGGGGCTGATGTTCTCGAAGTAGCCGGCGTAGAAGTTGCCGGCGTTGTTGACGAGCACGTCGATCCGGCCGAACCGGTCGACCGCCGCCTGGGCGGCGGTCTCGGCCGCGGCCGGGTCGGTGATGTCCAGCGCGACCGCCAAGAGGTTGCCGTCGGCGCCGATCGCGTCCTGCACGCGGGCGGCGTCGCGGCCGGTGGCCACCACCGAATGGCCTGCGGCGAGAGCGGCTTGGGCGATGTCGATGCCCATCCCGCGGCCAGCGCCGGTGATGAACCACACGTTCTTCTGGGTCGAATCAGTCATCTGAGTGTCTCCTGTGTCGTGGCAAGCCCTCGGGTTCGAGCAGCTGCTCCACATTCAGGGAACCAGCTCGGCACTGGGGGTAACAGGCCCAGCGAGGGTGGCCCTGGCCGGGCCTGCCACACCGGGGCGCCGCGTCCTAGGGTGGGCAGACATGACCGACAGGGCAGACATGACCGACAGGGCGGACATGACCGACAGCCAGCCCCGCGACAGCCGCACCGAGTTGGGTGAATTCCTGAGAACCCGCCGGGCCCGGCTCACCCCCGCCGACGTCGGACTCCCGGTCTACACCGGCGGACGCCGTGTCCCCGGCCTGCGCCGAGAAGAGGTCGCTCTGCTGGCCGGCATGAGCGTCGAGTACTACACCCGGATCGAACGCGGCAGCTTCACCGGCATCTCCGACGGTGTCCTCGATGGCATCGCCCACGCCCTTCGTCTCGACGACGCCGAACAATCCCATCTGAAAACCCTCGCCGGCACCCCGCCCCGCCGACCCCCGCAGCAACGCCGCCAGCCCGCCCGGCAGCGCGTCCGTCCCGCCATCCAACGCGTCCTGGACGCCATGCCGCTCACCCCGGCGTTCGTCCTCAGCGCACGCGGCGACCTCCTCGCGACCAATGCGCTTGGGCGGGCACTGAACCAGCCGTTGTACGACAGTCAGGGCGAGCAGGTCAACCATGCCCGCTTCCTGTTCCTCGACCGGCGTTCCACCGAGTTTTGGCGCGACTGGGCCAAGATCGCCGACCAGACGGTCGCCACGATGCGCGCCGAAGCCGGCCGCAACCCGTTCGACCGAGACCTGTCAGACCTCGTCGGCGAACTCGCCACC
>JBAVKY010000446.1:0-9637 GCA_049688555.1 Propionicimonas sp. | reverse complement strand
CTCGAGTTGGTAGCTGGCGAAGGTGTCCTCGTTGTGGATGGCGGTGACCAGCCGCTCGTAACAGATGTGCAGCAGGGCCATCCCGGGGGCCTCGTAGATGCCGCGGCTCTTGGCCTCGATGATCCGGTTCTCGATCTGGTCGCTCATGCCCAGCCCGTGCCGTCCGCCGATGGCGTTGGCTTCGCGGACCAGGTCGATCGCCGAGGCGAAGGTGCGGCCGTTGATGGCGACCGGTCGACCCTGCTCGAAGCTGACTGACACGTCTTCGGTCGCGATCTCGACAGCCGGGTCCCAGAACCGGACGCCCATGATCGGTTCCACGATCTCGATCCCGACGTTGAGGTGTTCCAACTGCTTGGCCTCGTGCGTGGCCCCCCAGATGTTGGCGTCGGTGGAGTACGCCTTCTCTTTGGAGTCGCGGTAGGGCAGGTCACGCTCGGCCAGCCACGCCGACATTTCGGTACGGCCCCCCAACTCATGGACGAAGTCTGCGTCCAGCCAGGGCTTGTAGATCCGCAGGCTCGGGTTGGCCAACAGCCCGTAGCGGTAGAACCGCTCGATGTCGTTGCCCTTGTAGGTGGACCCGTCACCCCAGATCCACACGTCGTCGTCGCGCATCGCCCGCACCAGCAGGGTGCCGGTCACGGCGCGTCCGATCGGGGTCGTGTTGAAGTACGTGCGGCCGCCCGTGCGGATGTGGAAAGCGCCGCACGCGAGGGCGACCAAACCCTCTTCGACCATCGCCGGGGTGCAGTCGACCATGCGCGAGATCTCCGCACCGTACTCGAGCGCCCGGCCAGGCACCGATTCGATGTCCGGCTCGTCGTACTGGCCGAGATTGCCCGTGTAGGTGCACGGGACGGCACCCTTCTCGCGCATCCAGGCGACGGCTACGGACGTGTCCAGCCCGCCGGAGAAAGCGAGGCCGACGCGTTCGCCGACAGGGAGTTCGGTGAGGACCTTGGGCATGGCCGAGATCCTATCGGCCTTCTGCTCACCATCCCCACCTGACTCATCAGGGACGCGGCTCCGCCGGTTTGCGCTCCGCGGCTTGGCGGCGGGCCTCCCGGTTGAGGGCTCCGACCACTGCCCGCAGGGACGCGGTGACGATCGATTCGTGGAGACCGACACCCCAGACCACGTGGGCATCGTCACCCCCACCGATCTCGGTTTCGACGTAGGCCGCCGCCTGGGCATCTCCTCCGGCCGACAGCGCGTGCTCGGAATAGTCCAGCACCCGCACGTGATAGCCGAGGATCCCCAGGGCATCGACGAAGGCCGAGACCGGCCCGTTGCCCTCGCCGGTGATCTCGCGCTCGACACCACGGTCACGGACGGTGGCGGTGACCGAATAGCCGTTCCCGTTGGAGACCGACTTCACGGTCACCAGCGACAGCGGCTCGGTGTCACTCAGGTACTCGGTGGAGAAGATCTGCCACATCTCCTCGGGCGACACCTCGCCACCCTGGGAGTCGGTGCGTGCCTGCACCACCCGCGAGAACTCCATCTGCAGCCGACGCGGCAGGTCCATCTTGTGTTCCGACTTCATGATGTAGGCCATGCCGCCCTTACCGGACTGCGAATTGACTCTGATCACGGCCTCGTAGGTTCGCCCCACGTCGTGGGGGTCGATCGGCAGGTAGGGCGCCTCCCAGGGAATCTCATGAATGGTCTTCCCTACGGAGGCGGCCTGCCGCTCCAGCGCTTCCAGCCCCTTCTTGATGGCGTCCTGGTGGGAGCCGGAGAAGGCGGTGTACACCAGATCCCCCGCGTATGGGTGACGCGGATGGACCGGCAGGTTGGTGCAGTACTCCACCGTCCGACGGATCTCGTCGATGTCGGAGAAGTCGATCATGGGGTCAACGCCCTGGCTGAACAGGTTCATGCCCAGGGTCACCAGGCAGACGTTGCCCGTCCGTTCGCCGTGGCCGAACAGGCAGCCTTCGACGCGATCAGCGCCGGCCATCAGTGCCAGTTCGGTCGCGGCGACGGCCGTCCCACGGTCGTTGTGAGGGTGCAGGGAGATCGCGACGTGCGGACGGTTGCGCACGTGCCGTCCGAAGTACTCGATCTGGTCTGCGTAGGTGTTGGGCGTCGATCGCTCGACAGTGGCCGGCAGATTCAGGATGATCTCGCGACCCGCGGCGGGTTGCCAGACCTCCATCACGTGGTTGCAGACCTCGATCGCGAAATCGGTCGGGGTCTGGGTGAAGATCTCGGGGCTGTACTGATAGCCGAACTCCACCTCCCGCAGGTTCTGCTCGGCGTACTTCATGACCAGTTCCGTGCCTCGTGTCGCCATGGCGATGCATTGGGCCTCGTCGATGTTGAAAACCACCCGCCTGAACAATTCCGCTGTCGCGTTGTACAGGTGGATGTTCGCCCGCCTCGCCCCGATCAGGGACTGGGCGGTGCGTTCGATCAGGTCCTCACGGGCTTGGGTGAGGACGCTGATGGTGACATCGTCGGGAATGGAGTCTGAGGTGATCAGGCCCCGTACGAAATCGAAATCGGTCTGAGACGCCGAGGGGAACCCCACCTCGATCTCCTTGTACCCCATCGCCACCAGCAGATCGAACATCTTCCGTTTGCGCGACGGCGTCATCGGGTCGATCAGGGCCTGATTGCCGTCCCGCAGGTCGGTGGACAACCACCGTGGCGCCGCGGTGATCTTCTTCGTCGGCCAGGTCCGGTCCGGTACGTCGATCGGTTCGAACGGCGTGTACCGGGAGAACGGCATCGGGCTGGGCTTCTGGGCGGCGACGGACTGCGGCTGCGTGCCAAAGGTGTGGATGGTCATGGTGATTCCTCGAAAAAGGGGGATCTGGGATGCCAGGCGCGTGAAAGCCTCCGCAGCGAGGAAGCCTGAGCTGGAGTCTAGGCCTCGCTACGGCGATGAAGGAGCAGTCGCACCCATGCCATGGGGTCACCTTGTCACATGATCGTCACAATCGCCACCCCTGGTCCGGAATCCGGTACATCGGTGAGGGCCGGCCGCCTCAGAAGCCGAGCCGGTTCAGCGCTTTGGGATCCCGCTGCCACTCCTTGACGACTTTGACGCGCAGGTCGAGGTGGACCGGGGTACCGACCAGGTCGGCGATCTCCTTGCGCGCGGCCGAGCCCACTTCTCGCAGGCGCTCGCCGCGATGACCGATCATGATCCCCTTCTGGGAATCGCGTTCGACGATCATCGAGGCGTAGATGTCCAGCAGCGGACGGTTGGCCGGGCGGCCCTCGCGAAGGCCCATCTCCTCGATAGTGACCATCAGGGAGTGCGGCAGTTCGTCGCGAACGCCCTCCAGCGCGGCTTCCCGGATGAGCTCCGCGATCCGGACCTCGGTCGGCTCGTCGGTGACCTCACCATCGGGATAGAACAGCGGGCCCTCCGGCAGCAGCTTGAAGAGCTCGTTGGCGACGATGTCGACCTGGTCATCGGTCACCGCCGAAACCGGGATGATCGAGGCCCAGCGGATCCCGAGCTTCTCCTCCAGGGAGGCGATCTTCAGCAGGTGCTGGGCCATCCTGGCCGGCGCGACCAGATCGGACTTGGTCGCCAGCGCCACGAGCTGGGGACGCTTGGAGAGCTTCGCGATCTCTCCCACGAGGAATTCATCACCGGGACCGATGCGCTCATCGGCCGGCAGGCACACACCGATCACGTCGACCTCAGACCAGGCCTCGTGAACCAGGTCGTTGAGCCGCTCCCCCAGCAGGGTGCGTGGCTTGTGCAGGCCAGGGGTGTCGATCAGCACGAGCTGCGCGTCCGGTCGGTTCACGATCCCGCGGATGATATGGCGGGTCGTCTGCGGCTTGGACGAGATGATCGCGATCTTGGTGCCGACCAAGGCGTTGGTCAGGGTCGACTTCCCGGCATTGGGACGGCCCACGAAGCAGGCGAAACCAGAGCGCGTCACGATGTCCTCGCCGCCGATTCACTGGCGATCTTCGCGGCGACGTCGGCCGCCGCGTCCGACTCCTCACCGGTTGTCCCGGTCCCTTCGCCCACCAACGAGGCCAGCACCGTCCTGATCGAGTGCCGCCTGCCCGTCCCTCGTTCGGCTATCAACTCGATGCCCTCCCAGCGTATGACCGATCCTGGGATCGGCACCTTGTTGAGTTCCTTTGCCATCAGCCCGAGCACGGTGTCGACGTCCTCGTCGTCCAGCTTGAGGCCGAACAGCTCGCCCAGATCGTCGATCGGGAGCCGGGCGGAGATCCGGAACCGCTGCTCGCCCAACTGCGTGACGGGTGGCACCTCCTGGTCGTATTCGTCCACGATCTCACCGACGATCTCTTCCAGAACATCCTCGATGGTGGCAAGGCCTGCGGTACCGCCAAATTCATCGATCACGATGACAACGTGACTGCGGGTGAGCTGCATCTCGCGCAGCAGTTCGTCGATCGGCTTCGAGTCTGGAGCGAAGCTGGGGGGGCGCATCAGGGTTTCGACGTTCTCATCGGTCTGCGCTTTGGGGTTGTCGTACAGCCGGCGCATGACGTCCTTGAGGTACAGCACTCCCACAACGTCGTCGATGTCGTCGTCGATCACGGGGATCCGGCTGAAGCCCGAGCGAAGAGCCAGGGAAAGCCCCTGCCGCAGGGTCTTGCCGCGCTCGATGTACACCATCTCCGTCCGCGGGACCATGACCTCCTTGACGATGGTGTCGCCGAGCTCGAACACCGAGTGGATCATCCTCCGCTCACCCGCTTCGATGAGTTCTCTGGCCTCAGCCATGTCGACGAGGTCGCGCAACTCGGCTTCGGAAGTGAACGGGCCATCGGTGAAGCCCCTGCCGGGGGTCACCACATTGCCGACCACGATCATGAGTTGCGGGATCGGGCCGAGGACGGTGGTCAGCACACCCAACGGGGCGGCTGCCGCCAACGCGACCTGCTCCGCGTTCTGGCGTCCCAGCGTGCGCGGTGCCACCCCGAGGACGATGAACGAGACGGCCACCATCGTGCCTACCGGCAGCAGGATGCGTTGCCAAACCTCCGGGAAGTGCTCGACGTAGACCAGGGTGATGAGCACGGTGGCCGTCACCTCCAGCAACAAGCGAACGAACAGCGCGGTGTTCAAGAAGGGCGCGGGATCGGCGACCATGTCCACCAACCGCTTCGCGCCGCCGCGTCCTTCCTCGAGCAAGCCTCGTGCGCGTGACTTCGACATCGACGAGAACGCCGATTCGGTCGCGGCGAACAGCGAGGCGATCGCGATGCAGCCGACGGCGACCGCCACCTCGATCCACTGCGTCTGGTTCACTGGCTGGTCACCGGTGGCGGCTCGACCAGGCTGCGATGATCCGGTCGTTCAGGTCGAACATGACCCTTTTCTCCTCGGGCTCGGCATGGTCGTGGCCGAGCAGGTGCAACAGCCCGTGAATGAGCAGGTAGTCAGCCTCCTCGGCTGTCGTCCGGTTGTTTTCGGCTGCCTGTGCTGCGGTCACGCTCGGGCACAACACGATGTCGCCCAGCATGCCCAGGGGCGGGTCCTCGTCGCCGGCCGGGGACCGCAGTTCGTCCATCGGGAAGCTGAGCACGTCGGTTGGTCCGGGCTCGTCCAGGTACTTCACGTGGTACGCGCTCATCGTGTCCTCGTCGACGAGCAGGACGGACAGCTCCGACTGGGGATGGATCCGCAGCAGATCGAGAGCGAAACTCGCCAAGGCCAGCAACCGGTCGGTGTCGACCTCGATGCCCGACTCGTTGTTGACCTCGATCATCGGTGTCTCCTCGGTGTCTCAATGGTCGCCTCGAAGCGATCGTAGGCCGCCACGATCCGGCCCACGAGCTTGTGCCGCACGACGTCGTGGCTCGTCAGAGTGCAGAACGCGATGTCGTGGACGCCGTCGAGGATCTTCTCGACCATGGCCAGACCGCTGCGGGTGCCGCCCGGCAGGTCGATCTGCGTCACGTCGCCGGTCACCACCATGCGCGAGCCGAACCCGAGCCGCGTGAGAAACATCTTCATCTGCTCCATGGAGGTGTTCTGGGCCTCGTCGAGCACGATGAAAGCATCGTTCAGCGTGCGTCCCCGCATGTAGGCGAGCGGGGCGACCTCGATGGTGCCGGCCGTCAGCAGCCTCGGTACCGATTCGGGGTCGATCATGTCGTGCAGGGCGTCGTACAGCGGCCGTAAGTAGGGGTCGATCTTGTCGTTCAGCGTGCCTGGCAGGAAGCCGAGCCGCTCGCCGGCCTCGATTGCCGGACGGGTGAGGATGATGCGGTTGACCTGCTTGTCCTGGAGTGCCCGGACGGCCTTGGCCATCGCCAGGTACGTCTTGCCGGTGCCCGCCGGACCGATCGCGAAGACCACGGTATGGGCATCGATCGCGTCGACGTAGCGCTTCTGGTTCAGCGTCTTGGGACGGATGGTCTTGCCCCGCGAGGACAGGATGTCGTGGGTCAGCACCTCGGAGGCGCGAACAGCCGTCCCGTTGGTCATGCCGACGACACGCTCAACCACGTCTGCGCTCAAGCCTTGCCCAGTCCGCACGATGGTGATGATTTCGGTGAGCACATCGGCTGCCGTGGTGACCGCTTCCGGGTCACCGGTGAAGGTGATCTCGTTGCCGCGGACGTGGATGTCGGCCGCCAGCCCCGATTCCAGGATGCGCAGGAACTCATCCCGTGGACCGAGCACGGAGACCATGTTGATGGACGCGGGGATCGCCACCCGTCGTTCGGCAACGGCCGTGGTCTGGTGCGAGTTCAGCATTCCTCCTGCGATCAAGGGACGATCCATCCTACCGAGCCTCACCAACGCGGCATACCCGCGCACCGGAGCCGCGTCAGCCGGCAAAGCGGTCCGTCGCCGCCACCAGTTCCGCGGCGATCGCCGGCTCGGAGACGGAATGCCCTGCCAGGACGACGCGATAGTCGGCCTCTGGCCAGGCCCGATGCAGGGCATCGGCGGTCGTGAGGGGACACGGGAGGTCGTACTGGCCCTGCACGATCACTGAGGGGATGTGCCTGATCCGGTCGACCTCAGCCAGGAGTTGGCCCTCAGTGAACCACCCGGCATTGACGAAGTAGTGGTTCTCGATGCGGGCGAAGGCCAGGGCGAAGGCCGGGTCGGAGAAGGCCGCCACCAAGTCAGGCGAGAATTCCAGCGTCGAGGTGGCCGCCTCCCAGCTCGTCCAGGCCACCCCCGCCGGCAGGTGGATCGCCGGATCCGGGTCGAACAGCAGCTCGTGATAAGCGCTGATGCAGTCTCCGGTGAAGCCTTCACCCAGCGGGGCGAGGAACGAGCGCCACCAGACCGGGCTCAGATTCCCTGCCCCGCCGTTGTAGTACCAGTCGAGTTCACTGCGGCGCAGCGTGAAGATCCCGCGCAACACCAGCTCGCTGACGCGTTGCGGGTGAGTCTCGGCGTACGCCAGGGCCAGGGCACTCCCCCAGGATCCCCCAAACACCAACCAGTTCTCGATGCCCCTGGCTTCCCGCAGCCGTTCCACGTCCGCAACGAGGTGCCAGGTCGTGTTCGTGGCGAGGTCCGCCTGTGCCGTGCTGGCGTGAGGGGTACTGCGACCACAGCCGCGCTGATCGAAAAGCACCACGCGGTACTTGGCGGGATCGAAGTACCGGCGATGGATGGGCACCAGTCCCCCACCAGGTCCACCATGAAGAAAGACCGCAGGCTTGCCGTCGGGGTTCCCGCACTCCTCCCAGTACAAGGTCTGGCCGTCGCCCACCTCAAGCATCCCGCTCGCCGAGGGCTCGATCGGCGGGTAGAGCACCGCCTCAGTCGTCGTCATCGTCGTTGACGTCGATGATGTGCATCGCGGCTTCCTCCGCGCTGGCAGCACCACCGGCGATCCCGACCTCTCGTCCCACGCTCTCGGCCTCGGAGTCCTCGCCCTGGTAGCCGCCGTTGGCGTCCACCAACCGTCCGGCCCGCGACTTGCCAACCTCTCGCGGCTCGGACGGATCAGGGTTCCAGGGTGTCTCGTCCGGGACTGTTTCAGGAACCTCTTGGGTCAGGCGCTGATCAAGCGTTTCACCGCGCCTCATCTCCGCCGCGGTGTTACCGAAGCCCTGAGCGGGCGACCAGTTCTCGCCGGTGACATACCCTTCGTCCAGCACATCATCTACACCACGGTCGAGGAGGGTCTCCTCGGGCTGCAACTGGTCGAGTTGCTCCGATTCATCGGGGACGGATGCGTCGTACTCGCTCATGGCCCTAGCCTGCCACGCCTGCTGTCCGCAAGCGCCGTGGCGGGCCCGGAATCTACGGCGCCGCGCAAAGTCGGTTGCTGATACACCACGCTCGAACCCCAAGGCCGCGCGAGCGACAGCGCCCGCTGGCTGGGGTCGGCCGGCAGAGCCCACCGGCACCGGATAGGATCCGCTGACATGCCCGCCAGCGCGAGAGCCACGATCCGTCGAGGCAACTACGACCTGATTCTGGCCGCCTTCTGCGGGCTGCTGCTGATCTCGAACATCGGAGCCACCAAGCTCATCGCCTTCGGGCCCGAGTTCGTCTTCGCCGGCATCCCGGTGCTTCCCATCGTGACCGATGGCGGAGCGTTCCTGTTCCCGCTGACGTACATCCTGGGCGACATCCTGGCCGAGGTGTACGGGCTGCGGAGGGCGAACCGGGCGATCATTACCGCGTTCGTGCTAGCCGGGCTGATGTCGGTGACGTTCTGGGTAGTTGATCTGGCGCCCGGCTCTCCCGACTGGCCCAATCAGGACGCCTGGCACGCCGTGCTCGGTTTCGTCCCGCGAATCGTGGTGGCGAGCCTGCTGGGCTATCTCGCGGGGCAGTTGCTGAACGCCTACGTGCTGGTGAAGATCAAGCAGCGCTGGGGCACCGGCCGGCTGTGGGTCCGACTCATCACCTCGACGCTGGTCGGAGAATTCGCCGACACACTGGTCTTCTGTCTCATCGCCTTCGGGCCGTTGGGGACGGTCTTCGGCGGCGAATCGATCGGGTGGGGCAGCCTGCTCAACTACACCACGGTCGGATGGATCTACAAGGTGAGCGTCGAGGTCGTGTTGCTGCCGGTGACGTACCTGGTGATCCGGGCGGTCAAAGAGAGGGAGCCGGACTACCGGTAGGCAGCAGGCGGCCGGAGCGCCGCGCGTAGAAACGGCCGAGGAACTCCACCTTGAAATCGTCGAACTCCCCCGACTCGATACTGGCTCGGATGTCGTCGACCAGCCGGACGGTGAACCGCTCGTTATGGATCGTGCACAGCGTCGAGGCAACCATCTCCTTGGCCTTGAACAGGTGGTGCAGATAGGCCCGGGTGTAGTGAGCGCAGGTGTAGCAGTCGCACTCCGCGTCGATCGGCGCGAACGCCCTCCGGTTCGCCGCGGTGTTCACGTTGAACCGTCCGTCAAGGGAGTAAAGCGCGGCGTTGCGGGCCACCCGGGAGGGCATCACGCAGTCGAAGGTGTCCGCGCCAGCCTCGATGGCGGCGAAGAAGTCGTCCGGTTCCGAGATCCCCAGCAGGTGTCTCGGCTTGTCAACGGGGAGTTCAGAGCTCACCCAGCCGACAATCGTGCCGAGGTTCTCCTTCTCAAGTGCCCCCCCGATGCCGAACCCGTCGAAGCCGTATCCCGACACCTCCACCGCGGCTAGGTCGCGAGCGGCCCTCCGTCGCAGATCCTCGTACTGGGCGCCCTGGAC
>JBAVKY010000445.1:0-1639 GCA_049688555.1 Propionicimonas sp. | reverse complement strand
GCCCGCTACAACCGCGAGACGCTGGAAGTCCACTACAAGAATCGGACTATCGCCGAGGTGCTGGACATGCCGATCGAGGAGGCGGTGGAGTTCTTCGCCGCCATCCCGGCCATCGCCAGGCACCTGCGCACCCTAGTGGACGTGGGCCTGGGGTACGTACGGCTGGGTCAACCAGCCACCACGCTGTCGGGCGGTGAGGCGCAACGGGTGAAGCTGGCCAGCGAACTCCAGCGACGCTCGACCGGTCGAACGTTCTACGTCCTCGACGAGCCGACCACCGGTCTGCACTTCGAGGACATCCGCAAGCTCCTGGAAGTCCTCGGCCGACTGGTGGATGCCGGCAACACCGTGGTCGTCATCGAGCACAACCTGGACGTGATCAAGACCGCCGACTGGGTGATCGACATGGGTCCCGAGGGCGGCAGCCGGGGTGGCACCGTGCTGCGTGAAGGCACCCCTGAAGACGTGGCGGCAGACCCGGACTCGTACACCGGCCAGTTCCTCAAGCCGATCCTGGCAGCTTCGCCGCCAGTGGCCCTTGAGCAGGAGGCGCTGCCCGCGTAAGGCCGACGTCGTCGGCGTGTCGCCGCCCCCAGCGCCGTCGAGGCGGCTGTCACCTCACGTGATCTTGAGGCTGTCGCCCGACTTCGTCACCGTCGCCTTGGTGAGACCCACGGTGGCCGGGCCCGTCAGCACGGATCCGTCCTTGATCGAATAGGTGCTGCCGTGGCGTCCACAGATGATCGTGGTGTCCAAGACCTGTTGGACCGGGAGATTCTGGTGGGTGCACAGGTAGCTGAACGCGACGAACGTGCCGGCCGTCGGCTGGGTCACCACATAGTTGCCCACGACCTTGCCCGTCCCGACCGGGATGTCGGCGGCTGGCACCGTCGTGTCGCCTGCCGGGGTGGAGGTCATCGCGGACGTGGGCGCGCCACACCCTGCCAGGCAGGCGGCGAGTGCGAAGCCACCGGCACCCGTGAGCACGAGGCGACGCGATGGGGTCGAGGGGCCGGTGGTGGTGGTCAGGGGTTCAGGCTGGCTACTCATGGTGGGTCGGTCTCCTTCGTCTCGGTGCGCATCGTAGCCGGGGTAGTTGTGATCTGGCTAAGAACTGCCGTCGCCGACCGGGTCCTATGCTGGTCTGGCAATGACAGGGATCATCCATGACTGACCCGCAGAGCTACCGCCCGGCTCCCGGTTCGATACCCACTCAGCCGGGGGTGTACCGGTTCTCCGATGCTGAGGGCCGGGTGATCTACGTCGGCAAGGCCAAGAGCCTGCGCCAGCGATTGACCTCCTACTTCGCGGATCCCGCCGCGCTGCACTTCCGCACCCAGACCATGGTGCGAACCGCTGCCAAGGTGGAATGGACGGTGGTGCGCAACGAGCTTGAAGCGCTGCAACTCGAATACACCTGGATCAAGGAATTCGATCCACGCTTCAACGTCAAGTATCGCGACGACAAGTCCTACCCCTGGGTGGCGATCACCTGGAGCGAAGAATTCCCGCGGGTGTTCGTCGGCCGGGGCGCGAAGCGTAAGGGTAACCGGTACTTCGGCCCCTACGCCCAAGCGTGGGCGATCCGCGACACCATCGATGTGCTGCTCACGGTGTTCCCGATGCGTTCGTGTACCCC
>JBAVKY010000444.1:0-1863 GCA_049688555.1 Propionicimonas sp. | reverse complement strand
ACCCCGCCATGCTCGGCGTGGCACCTCAGACTCCCCCCGCCGCGACCCCCCGACGCGCGGCGGGGGGACCCGCCCCGGACTGGGCCCTCGTGCGTGCTTTGCGGGCCGCGGCTGCGGCGCGGATCACCGACATGCTCGCCGACGACCCCGCCCTGGACCTGGCCGCCGCGGGGCCGCGGGTGGTCACCGGGGTGGTGGCCGATCACATCAGCACCGCCGCCGCGGCCGGCACCCCACCCCCCACACCGGCCGAGCAGACCGGGCTGGTCGACGCGGTGGGAAACGCACTGTTCGGGCTGGGCCGGCTGCAGCCGCTGGTCGACGACCCGCGGGTGGAGAACATCGAGATCACCGGCGCCGACAACGTCCTCCTCGTCCTCTCAGACGGATCCCTCGAGCAGGGCCCCCCGGTCGCCGACTCCGACGCCGAACTGCTCGAGCAGCTGACCTTCCTGGCCGCCCGCACCGAGGGTGCCGCCCGCATGTTCTCCCCAGCCCACCCCCGGCTACACCTCACCCTCGGCGACACCGCCCGCCTCGCGGCCACCGCCTACGTCACCCCCCGCCCGACGGTGGTCATCCGGGTCCACCGACTGCGCCAGGTGACCCTGTCGGACCTGGTGGGCCGGGACATGCTCGACCCGGCGCTGGCGTCGCTCCTGGCCGCCGCGGTGCGGGCCGGCAAGTCGATCGTGGTGTCCGGGCCGCAGGGCTCCGGCAAGACCACCCTCATCCGCGCCCTCGCCGCGGAGCTGGATCCCTACGAGCGGGTCGGCACCTTGGAGACCGAGCGGGAGCTGCACCTGCACGCCCTACCCGACCGGCACCACCGGGTCGTGGCGTGGGAGGCCCGCGTCGGCTCCGGGGAACGCGGCCCCGACGGGCGGCCCGCGGGGGAGATCACCCTGGACGAGCTGGTCGCCGACAGCCTGCGCTACAACCTGTCCCGCCTGATCGTGGGCGAGGTCCGCGGACCCGAGGTGCTGGCCATGTTCAAGGCCATGCAGACCGGCGCCGGATCCATGTCCACCACGCACGCCCACTCCGCCCGCGCCGCGATCGAACGCCTCGTCACGTGCGCGATGGAGGCCGGCCCGCACGTCACCGACGCGTTCGCCTACCGGCAGGTCGCCGCCCACATCAACCTGATCGTGCAGACCACCATGCGCACCACCGGCGGACACCACCGCCCCACCCGCACCCGCTACGTCACCGAGGTCATCGCCGTCGAACCCGGCGAGGACGGCCGACCCGCCACCACATCCCTGTGGGCACCCGACCCGGCCACCGGACGGGCGATCCCCGGCACCCTGCCCGCGAGCTGGGCCGGTGAACTGGCCGAACACGGGTTCACCCCCGGCCGGGGCGGGGGGCACCGATGACCGCCGCCGTGATGGCCGCCGGGTTCGGCGTCGGCGTCGGGCTGGTGCTGCTCGGCTACGCCACCCTCATCGCCCCCACCCGGCCCCCATCCCCCTCCGCACCGCCACGCCGGTCCCGCTGGTCACGCACGATCCGGATCCGGGCGGCTGTGGGCGTGGTGATGGGGCTGGTCGGGCTGCTGGTCACCGGGTGGCCGATCGCCCTGCTGGCCGGCCCCGCCGCCGGGTTGGGGCTGCCCGCGCTGCTGGCCCCCCCGGCCAACGCCGCCGTCATCCCCCGGCTGGAGGCGCTGCAGGAATGGACCCGCGGCCTGGCCGGGGTCCTCACCGTCGGCATCGGGCTGGAGCAGGCCATCACCGCGACCGCCCGCTCCGCACCGGACCCGATCCGCCCCCAGGTCGCCGGCCTGGCCGGCCGGCTGGCCGCCCGCACCCCCACCGACACCGCGCTGCGCCGGTTCGCCGACGACCTGGCCGACCC
>JBAVKY010000443.1:0-2846 GCA_049688555.1 Propionicimonas sp. | reverse complement strand
GGTGGCAGCGCCACCAACGTGTCGGTCGCCGTGGCCCGCTACGGTCATCGGTCGGCCATCATCACCAAGACGGGCAATGATCCGTTCGGCCGCTTCGTCCGCAGCAAGCTGGCTGAACTCGGGGTGTCCACCGAATTCGTAGGCACTGATCCCTGGTTGCCGACGCCGGTGACGTTCTGCGAGATCTTCCCGCCGGACGACTTCCCGCTCTACTTCTACCGTTACCCCCAGGCACCCGACCTGCGCATCGAGGTGACCGATCTGCCGTTGACCGAGATCGCCGCTGCCGGGGTCTACTGGGCCACCCTCACCGGCATGTCCGCGGAACCCAGCCGGCAGTCGCACCTCGCCGCGTGGCGGGTGCGGGACCGGCGTCGCTTCACGATCCTCGACCTGGACTACCGGCCGATGTTCTGGAAGAGCGAGGCCGACGCCACGCGCCAGGCGGAGGTGTCGCTGGCCCACAGCACGGTGGCCATCGGCAACCGCGAGGAGTGCCGGGTCGCGGTGGGTGAGACCGACCCCGAGCGTGCCGCCCGGGCACTGCTCGAACGCGGCATCGAACTGGCCATCGTCAAGCAGGGCCCCAAGGGCGTGCTCGCCATGACCGCCGACGAGCGGGTGGAGGTGCCGCCGGTCTTCGTGGAGGTCGTCAACGGGCTCGGTGCCGGCGACTCGTTCGGCGGGGCGGTGTGTCACGGCCTGCTGAGCGGCTGGGGGCTGGAACGGGTGCTTCGGTTCGCGAATGCCGCCGGAGCCCTCGTCGCTTCCCGGCTGGAGTGTTCCACCGCGATGCCGACCGAGGCCGAGGTCGAGGCCCTGCTGAAGGAGCGCGGCGTATGAAGCACATCGATTCCCCGAGCCTGACCAAGCAACGCGCCGCCGACCCGGGTTCGATCACGCGGGCTTGGCAGAGCCGTTCCCGGGCCGAGTGGCCGCAGGACGGACGGCTCATGATCGTGGCGGCCGATCACCCGGCGCGAGGAGCGCTGGGTGTGCGTGACAACGCGAACGCCATGGCCTCCCGCGACGACCTGCTGGAACGTCTGGCCATCGCGCTCACCCGTCCCGGCGTGGACGGAGTGCTCGGCACCGCCGACATCCTCGAGGACCTGCTGTTGTCGGGGTTGCTGGAGAACAAACTGGTGATCGGCTCGATGAACCGCGGCGGCCTGCAGGGCGCCGAGTTCGAATTCGACGACCGCTGGACGGGCTACGACGCCGAGACCCTGGCCGCCCATGGGTTGGATGGCGGCAAGATGCTCACCAGGATTTGCCTGGAGGACGAGGACACCGCTCGGGTGCTCGAATCGACCGGCCGGGCGGTGACGGAGTTGGCGCGCAAGCACCTGATGGCGATGGTCGAGCCGTTCCTGTCCGTCCGCATCGCGCCGGACAAAGTGCGCAACCAGCTCGACCCGGATTCGGTGATCAAGTCGATCCAGATCGCAGCCGGTTTGGGGGCGACCAGTGCCTACACCTGGCTGAAGTTGCCCGTGGTTCCACAGATGCATCGAGTGTTGGACGCAACCACTTTGCCCAGCCTCTTGCTCGGCGGGGATCCGGTGGGGGACCCTGAGGAGACGTATCGGTTGTGGGCCGACGCCCTGACTCACCCGACCGCCTTGGGTCTGGTGATCGGACGGTCCCTGTTGTATCCCGCAGACGACGACGTTGCTCACGCGGTGGACGCCGCGGTGGGTTTGGTACATCAAGGAGTGGCATGAGCGAATGGGTACTTCCGGCCGGCAGCACGGCCGACGCGGAGTATGACACCAAGGTTCTTCCCGGCGATCCCGGGTGGGCGCACACTGGTCTGCAGGTGACGGATCTGGCGGCCGGCGAGTCCCGCACCGTCAGTACCGGTGAGCTGGAGTACGTCGTCGTCCCGCTGCGTGGCGGGGCGACCGTCGAGGTGGCCGGCGCCAGCTACGACCTGGCGGGCAGGCCTGACGTGTTCAGCGCCGCCAGCGACGTCCTGTACGTCCCGCGTGACGCCACCTTCACCCTGACCAGCACCGCCGGGGGCCGCTATGCGCTGTGCTCGGCGACGGCCCGGGCAGCTTTTCCGGTCACTCACCTCACCGCGGACCAGGTCCCCGACGAGCTGCGGGGCGCCGGTTCGGCGAGCCGCCGGGTGCGCAACTTTGGAGTGCCTGGGGTACTCGAGGCAGATTCGATCATCGCGTGCGAAGTCATCACCCCCGCCGGCAACTGGTCCAGCTACCCGCCGCACAAGCACGACGAGGAGCGTGAGGGCGTCGAGACCGCCCTGGAGGAGATCTACTACTTCCAACTGCGGCAGGAGCCGGGTAGCCCGGTGCCGGCCGAGAACGCTTTCGGGTATCAACGGGTCTACGGCACTGACGAGCGGCCGATCGACGTGCTCGCCGAGGTGCGCTCCCGCGACATCGTGTTGGTGCCGCACGGCTGGCATGGTCCGGCGATGGCCCCGCCCGGCTACGACATGTACTACTTGAACGTGATGGCTGGGCCGGGCAAGACCCGCGCGTGGCTGATCTGCGACGACCCGGATCACGGCTGGGTCCGGCAGAAGTGGGCCGGTCAAACCGTCGATCCCCGGCTGATCACAACCGAATAGACCCTGCTCGCGACTAGACCCCTGCTCGCCGCCTCAGACCATTGGCGGCACCTAATCGGGCTCGATTGAGCCCAACTCAGAGAGGAACGAAGGATGACTCTGACCCACGAGGCCAAGCCTGCAACCGAGAGCGCTGCCCGGTTGAAGCGGCTCCGCTACTTGGTTGACAACGAGTGGCGCGAGTCGAAGACGGGCAGCTACATGCCTGTGATGAACCCGTCCACCGGCGAGCAGATCGCCGAGG
>JBAVKY010000442.1:0-5289 GCA_049688555.1 Propionicimonas sp. | reverse complement strand
CCTTGGCGTCGGGATGTGGGGCGGGGCGGGACGCGCCGCGACCATCGAGCACGCGCTCGCATTGGACCCGGTCGGCGTCGTGGTCTGGAGTGTGATCGCCATGGCGTACCTGCCCAACGCCTTGTTGTGGGCACTTTCGTGGGCGCTGGGGGCAGGCTTCACCGTGGGCACCGGATCGTTGGTCTCGCTGTCTGGTACCTCGTTGGGAATGCTCCCTGCGGTTCCATTGCTGGGCGCGTTGCCGCCGGTCGGGGTCGCTTCCGAGTGGCTGGTCGGGTGGATGCTGCTGGGCGTCTGCGCCGGGGCGGTGGCTGGCGTCCTCACGGTCCGCTCGTTGGGCCGGGAGCCCGGACGGCTGCTGGCGTCCCTGGCCGCGACGGGGGCCGGCGCTCTCACGGCGACGGTGCTGGTGCTCGGGTGCTGGGTGAGCAAGGGGGATTTCGGTGACCTGCGCCTGGTCAATCTGGGCCCCCGGCTGGCGGAGCTGCTCCTGCTGGCGGTTCCGACGGTCGTGCTGTCGGCGGCCGTGGCGGGCACGTCCTGCTGGGTGGTGGAAGCGGTTCGGGGTCGTCGGGCAGCCTCGATAGGGTAGGACCCATGCCGTTGCGCCTCGTGGTCTTGGTCTCCGGATCCGGGACGCTGTTGCAGTCCCTGTTGGACGCAGAACGCGCGGGCGACTTGGCGGCCACCGTGGTCGCCGTCGGCTCCGACCGTCCGTCGGCGCACGGCTTGGCGCGGGCGAGGCAGGCGGGCGTGCCTACTTTTGTGGAGCCGCTCGGCAAGGGCGAGGACCGGGCGGCGTGGGACGTACGGCTGACCGAAGCCGTCGCCGGCTTTCGGCCTGACCTCGTGGTGAGCGCGGGGTTCATGAAGCTCGTTGGGCCCGCGTTCCTCGACCGCTTCGTCATGGTCAACACCCACCCGGCGCTGTTGCCGTCCTTCCCCGGCATGCACGCCCCACGTGACGCGCTCGCTCACGGGGTGAAAGTCACCGGCGCAAGCATCTTCCTGGTCGACGAGGGCGTCGACTCCGGGAGGATTCTGGCCCAGGAACCCGTCCGGGTGCTGCCGGACGACACCGTGGAATCGCTGCACGAGCGCATCAAGGTGGTCGAGCGGCAACTGCTGGTCGACACCGTCAACGACCTGGCCCGCGACCCTGCCGCGGTGTCCACCGACAGCCACGACCAAGGGGAAGAATGAACGACCGCCTGCCCATCCGCCGCGCCCTCGTCTCGGTGTACGACAAGACCGGACTGGTTGATCTCGGCAAGACCCTGACCGAGGCCGGAGTGGAGATCGTGTCCACCGGTTCCACCGCCGGAACGCTGACCGCGGCCGGCCTGCCGGTAACTGCTGTCGAGGCCGTCACCGGCTTTCCGGAGTGCCTGGACGGCCGCGTCAAGACCCTGCATCCCGCCATTCATGCGGGGCTGCTCGCCGACCGACGGCTGGAATCACACCGTGACGCGCTCACCGGACTCCAGATCGCGCCTTTCGACCTGGTCGTGAGCAACCTGTACCCGTTCGTCCAGACCGTTGCCGCTGGAGCCGGGATCGACGAGTGCGTTGAACAGATCGACATCGGCGGGCCTTCGATGGTGCGGGCGGCCGCCAAGAACCATCCCAGCGTGGCCATCGTCACCGCGCCGGATCAATACCTTGCCCTCGCTGATGCGCTGGCGGCTGGTGGGTACACCCTGGCCCAACGCCAGCAGCTGGCGGCGGCGGCGTTCGTGCACACCGCCACCTACGACGTGGCCGTCGCCTCCTGGATGGGAAGCGTGCTCACAGACTCCTCCGGCGGGGACGGCTTCCCCGCCTGGATCGGCGGCAGCTGGGACAAGGTCGGCACGCTCCGCTATGGCGAGAACGCGCACCAGGCTGCGGCCCTGTACGCGTTTCCTGCCGGGCCGGTGGGGCTCACCCAGGCCGAGCAACTGCACGGCAAGGAGATGAGCTTCAACAATTACACCGACGGTGATGCCGCCTACCGAGCGGCCTACGACTTCGCCGAACCGGCGGTGGCGATCATCAAGCACGCCAACCCGTGCGGGATCGCGGTCGGTGCCGACATCGCCGAGGCCCATCGCCTGGCCCACGCCTGCGACCCGGTGTCCGCGTTCGGCGGGGTGATCGCGGTCAACCGTCCGCTCAGTGTCGAGGCGGCGGCCCAGATCGCCGAGGTCTTCACCGAGGTCGTGATCGCGCCCGGGTACGAGCCAGGGGCCTTGGAGATCCTGGCCAGGAAGAAGAACCTCCGCGTCCTTCGGGCGCCCGCCTACACTCATCGGGCGCGACAACTGCTGCCGATCTCAGGCGGGGCGCTGTTGCAGGCACCCGACCTGATCGACGCCCCCGGGGATGACCCGGCCAACTGGGAACTGGTCGCGGGGAAGCCCGCGGACGCCGCGACGCTGGGCGATCTGGCTTTCGCCTGGCGAGCGTGCCGGTCGGTGAAGTCCAACGCGATTCTGCTGGCTCGTGGCGGTGCGTCGGTGGGGGTCGGGATGGGTCAGGTGAATCGGGTGGATTCCTGCCAGCTGGCCGTCGATCGCGCCGGTGAGCGAGCCGTCGGCTCGGTGGCGGCCTCCGACGCGTTCTTCCCGTTCGCGGACGGACCGTCCATTCTGATCGAGGCCGGAGTAGCTGCCATCGTCCAACCCGGAGGATCGGTACGGGACGCTGACACCGTCGCGGCCGCCCAGGCGGCAGGTGTCACGATGTACTTCACCGGCGTCCGCCACTTCTTCCACTGACGATGGTGGCGCAGAAGCTGGACGGAGTCGCCGTCGCGAAGCAGATCAAGAGCGAGCTGGCCGTCCGCGTCGCAGCGCTGGTCGCGCGTGGCGTCCGGCCTGGGCTGGGAACCGTGTTGGTCGGTGACGATCCTGGCAGTCGTTCCTATGTTGCCGGCAAGCATCGCGACTGTGCGCAGGTCGGGATCGAGTCGATCCGGGTGGACCTGCCCGCCGATGCCACCGCCAGCCAGGTCGCCGCGGCGATCGCCGAGCTCAACGACGATCCGGCGTGTACTGGCTACATCGTGCAGCTCCCGCTGCCTCGCCATCTGGACGACAACTGGGCTTTGGAACTCATCGACCCGGCCAAAGATGCCGATGGGCTGCATCCGGTGAATCTCGGACGGCTGGTGCTCGGGGTGTCCGCGGCGCTGCCCTGTACCCCGCGTGGGATCATCGAATTGCTGCGCCGCTTCGCGGTGCCGCTGGCCGGGGCCGAGGTCTGTGTCGTCGGGCGCGGGACGACGGTTGGCCGGCCACTGGGCCTGATGCTGACCCGCCGCTCCGAGAACGCGACGGTGACGCTGTGCCATACCGGGACGCGGGATCTCGCCGCGCACACCCGGCGGGCTGACATCGTGGTGGCGGCGGCCGGTTCGCCTGGCCTCATCACCGGCGACATGATTTCCGAGGGCGCGGTCTGCCTGGACGTCGGAATCACGCGCACCGAGGCCGGCCTGGTCGGCGACCTCGCAGAGTCGGTCTGGGAGAGGGCCGCCTGGGTGGCGCCGATGCCCGGCGGAGTGGGCCCGATGACCCGGGCCATGCTGCTGACGAACGTGGTGGATCGGGCAGAGGAGACGGTGCCATGAGCACGGACGCCTCACCTGGGCCGCCCAGGGTCACGGACGCTTCGCCCGGGCCGCCCAAGAGCTTCCTTCAGCAGGTGCTGGGCCAATGGCCGCTGGCCATCGTGCTGGTCGGTGTGGCCATCGGACTGGCCGTCGTGGCAACCGGGCACTGGAAGATCGGCAGCTCCCTGATTGGGTTTTCGATCACGCTGGGCGGGACGTTGCGGCTGCTGCCTCGTCAGCGGGTGGGACTGCTGGCGGTCCGCGGGCGTCTGCTCGACTCGATCGTGCTGCTGGGCATCGGGATCGGGATCATCGCACTGGCCTTGCTGGTGCCGCCTTCTCGCCCCTGACGTGGCACGGTGTCAGCGGAAGTCGCGCTCCAGGAACTGGGTGATCGGGGATCCCGATGCCACGCGGTTCGCCTCGCGCTCACGGAGTTCGACCCGCCTGATCTTGCCCGAGATGGTCTTGGGTAACTCGTCGATGAACTCCATGATGCGGATCAGCTGGTAGGCGGACAGCCGTTCCCTGGCGTGGGCGTAGATCGACTCCGCGGCCGCCGCCGGGGCGTCGGCGGAGTCTGCGACCAGACACACGAACGCCTTCGGCACGGCCAACCGGAGGGGATCAGGGCTCGGCACGATGGCCACTTCGGTGACGTAGGGATGTTCCAGCAGGATCGACTCGAGCTCGAACGGCGAGATCTTGTAGTCCGACGCCTTGAAGACGTCGTCGGCGCGGCCGATGTAGGTGATGTACCCCTCGGAGTCCGCTGAACCGATGTCACCGGTGTGGTAGAAGCCGCCGCGGCGGGCTAGGGCCGTCATCTCGGGGTCGTGGTGGTACTCCTCCATCAAGGCAATGTTCGGCACCGAGAGATCGAGGCAGATCTCGCCCTCGGACGGACTGGGCTCACCGGTCACCGGATCGAGCAGAACCACCGAATAACCGGGCATCGGACGGCCCATGGAACCGTCCTTGACCACCTGCCCTGGGGAGTTGCCGATGCAGCAGGTCATCTCGGTCTGGCCGAAGCCGTCGCGGATGGTGCTGCCCCAGGCTTGGCGAACCTTCGAGATCACCTCGGGATTCAGCGGCTCACCGGCACCGACGAGTTCGCGCGGCGGCTTGCTGAGCTGACTCAGGTCGGCCTGGATCAGCATCCGCCAGACTGTCGGCGGGGCGCAGAACGACGTGACGTGATGGGAATCCATGACGCGCATCAGTGCTGTGGCGTCGAAGCGGTCGTAGTTGAAGATGAAAACCGTGGCCTGGGCCAGGAAGGGGGAGAAGAAGTTGCTCCACGCATGCTTCCCCCAGCCTGGGGAAGAGATGTTGAGGTGGACGTCGCCCGGCCGCACGCCGAGCCACCACATTGTCGACAGGTGGCCGACAGGGTAGGAGACCTGAGTGTGCCGCACGAGCTTGGGACGGGCTGTGGTGCCCGACGTGAAGTACAGCAGCGAGAGGGAGTTCGCCGGGGTCGGACCGTCCGGCTCGAATCCGGCCGGCGCCTGCAACGCATCGGCGAAGTTGAGCCAGCCTTGCGGCGTGACATCGCCGACGCCGATCCGGACCACGTCGCCCGGGATCTCGGTGAAGCGATGATTCAGGCTCACCGGGGCGAAGGTGAACCGAGCCTCGGTCTGCCTGATCCGGTAGTCGAGGTCGGCCGCGGAGAGCAGCGTCGAGGT
>JBAVKY010000441.1:0-1633 GCA_049688555.1 Propionicimonas sp. | reverse complement strand
CCGTAACGGCGAAAGGCACCCGGTCCATCGGAATATCGCCTGCTCCGAGTGTCCTGTCGTCCTTGGTCATGAAGAAGGTGTAGCGGCGCTCGTGTTTCACATACTCGCGAAAATGTTCCCAGCCACTGGCAAGCGCCTCGTGCGGCCGCACAGCGTACGGATCGTACTCACACCACTGTGGCTCGATGATGGCGTGGAAGAGGTCCTGGTGCACGTCGTCCCGCTCCGTGATTTCCAGGTCCCACAGGAGGTCGTAGGTGTCGAAGACTGCGGCCCCGACCCAGCCCCCCTCTCGACCGTCCCAACCCATCGAGTCCACCGGACGCTCGTACTCGTGGCGAATGCCATCCACGACGGCCTCAAGCACGATTTCAAAGGCTGCACTCGCGTCCGGCGCGGCCGGCTCCTCAGCGCAGTAGTCACAAACGGAGGTCCCGCCCTCGCCGCGGATGAGTTCCACGAGGGCTTGGTCCATCACACAGCGGGAACAGATCGTCGTGTCAACACCCCACCAGCCCCGTGCCTCGACCTCTTCCACATACCGCTGGACCATCCCCATGTTTGAATCCAAGCGCCCAACATGCTTGGAGGCAACGGCATGGTGCGGGCGATGCCTGCCCCAGCCCCCCAACTCGCGCGTTGCTCCGTGAACGAGCGTCGGTGGTCAGGCGTAGGGTTTCACCCTCTACGACGCTGCTTCCGAGGAAACACGTGATGATCGATCAGCCCCTGCTCTTCGTGCCGCCCGAAATCGAACTGGGGTTGCTCGACGGCACTCTCAGGCTGTTCGGGAGCGTGGTCAGGGAGGCCGACACAGGCCGGCGCGTACATCGAGGCCGGCCGCGAAGGCGCGCTGGACGCACAGATTATTGAGCGACTCCTGGAAGACCTGGACGCGATCAAGGCCTTCTCGGACGAGGGCAACGAGGTCAGGATCTCCGTTGACGACCTGGTGCCCCTGTTCGACTTGGTGATCGCCCACACCTCGCGACTCGCGCAGGCGTATGGCGTCGAGGTCGAGGACCTTGATGAGCAGGGGCGTCTCCGGGGATGGCGTGGTGGTCTCCCTTCGCCGGCACCTCGAGGCCCAGAAGGCCATCTTGGCCGAGGCGTCGTAGGCGGCGACGCGCGGCACGACGCCGCTGGCGGTTGTCCTGTCGCGGCGGAATGCAGAATCTACTCGTCATCCACGCCATGAAGGGGCTGCCGCCGGTACCTGGACCTCCTCGAGTAAGCCTCGGCGGGACCCAGGTACCGCCCACGACGAAGCCCGCGCCCGCACGCGGCGGTATG
Organism: Propionicimonas sp.; assembly: GCA_049688555.1. Classification (GTDB taxonomy): domain Bacteria; phylum Actinomycetota; class Actinomycetes; order Propionibacteriales; family Propionibacteriaceae; genus Propionicimonas. The sequence goes on along the minus strand of JBAVKY010000441.1, from coordinate 340 downwards.
ACGCGGTCCCCATTGAGTCGCCGGCCACGCTGCGATCTGCGACGTCCAGCTGGCCCGACGCCGGGCTGAACTGAGGTATTCGGCCACGTCGCCGGTTTAGGTGGGGTTTAGGTGAGATCTCGGCCGTAGAGGACGCGGAAGACGAGGGCCGCGGATCCCGTCACTCGCCCGAGGATTGTGTCGCCGCCGAGGGGACCGACCAGTACGAGAGACCGAACTCGTGGCCAAAGGCCACCCACGTTGGGCGTGCTCCGGCCCCTGGTGAGACAGCTGAGACCAACACCGGACAGCCGATCTCTGCCATCTTCACTCGCGGAGCCCATGGGCTCCGCGAAAGTGG
>JBAVKY010000440.1:0-1620 GCA_049688555.1 Propionicimonas sp. | reverse complement strand
CCCCGCTGGACCTGGCCATCGCCGACCTGCTCACCGTGCGCCTGGCGCAGCGGATCAGCCCCGAGGAGATGGCCCAACGGGTCGGCGCCTCGACCCGGACCGTCGAACTGGTCGAGGCCGGGGACCGGATGCCCGACGACCCGGTCGTGTGGGCCGCCGCCTACCGGCTCTCGCTGCCGACGCTGGCCACCGCGTGGCGCAACACCCCGGCACCCGACGCGGGCCAGCAGCTGGCGCCCCGCCCGGTCGACCCCGACCCGGCACCCGAGCAGACCACGCCGGTCACCGCCGCGCTGGGCTCCGCGTACGGGGTCGACCCCGCCGCGCTGCACCGGGGCGCCCCCGACCTGTCCAGCGACGACCTGGGCATGGTGCGGCTGCGGGCCCGGATCTCCGACGAGGAGATGGCCACCCGCGTACAGGCACCCGGCACCCCCGCACCCAAGGTCCGCGAGGTGTACCGGGTGGAATCGGCCACCAACCTTCCACCCGACCCGGTGCGGTGGGCCCGCGCCTACGGGCTGACCGTCCCCGCGCTGGCCGCCTGCTGGCGCCGCGGCTGGGTCGGCACCCGCGGCGGAACCGGCAAGCACACCACCCCCGGGCCCGACAGTGAGCGGGACCGTCGCAGCGATCGGCCTGGCTAGCCTGATGACCGCCGGACTGATCGCCGCCGCCCCCACCGGGCTCGTCCTGGCCGCCACCACGATCGCCGCATCCGACAACGCCCGCGACGACCAGTGGCAGGGTCTGTCCGACCAGGTGCCCGACGAGTACGCCGGGGCCATCCAACTCGCCGCCGCCGACTGCCCCGGCCTGCCCGCCGCCGTGCTCGCCGCCCAGCTGGCCGCCGAATCCGGGTTCAACCCACGAGCCGTGTCCCCCGCCGGCGCGGAGGGGATCGCCCAGTTCATGCCCGACACCTGGGACACCTGGGGACGCGACGCCGACGGCGACGGCACCGCCAACCCGTTCGACCCCCTCGACGCGATCGCCGCACAAGGGGCGCTTATGTGCCACCTGCTCCGCAGCGCCGCCGACACCGGCTGGGGTGACCCGATCGACCTCGCCCTGGCCGGCTACAACGCCGGCTGGGGTGCCGTCACCCGGCACCGCGGAATCCCGCCCTACCCCGAGACCCGCGCCTACGTGAACCGCATCCGCGCCACCGCACCCCGATACGCCGCCGACCCGACACCCCCAACCCCAGGATTCGACGGCGCTGTGGACGGGCTGCTGCCCGACGGCTACCGCAACGGGCGAAGCGCCCCGGCCGCTGTCGCGTGGGCCCTCGGTCAGGTCGGCGCCCGGCGGGACAACGGCTACTGCCTGCGGTTCGTCGCCCGCGCCGCCTACCAGCGCCCCTGGGACGGCGGCAGCATTCGCCACGCCCACCAGGTGTGGGACAACGCCCCCGCCGCCCTGCGTCACCCCCGCGACGACGACGCCCCCCGCGGCGCCGTCGTCCTGTGGGACGCCAGCATCGGCGGCGGCTCCGGGCACATCGCGATCAGCCTCGGCGACGGCCGCATGATCACCACCACCAGCGGCGCGGTGGCCATCCGACCCATCCGAGGCTTCGCCCCCGCGGCGTACCTCGGTTGGATGCCCCCCTACTTC
>JBAVKY010000439.1:0-9898 GCA_049688555.1 Propionicimonas sp. | reverse complement strand
GGGTGGGCGACAACCGTGATCGAGGGGAAGGCACGTGGACGTTGCGACAACCACGGAAGTGGTGGCTGTGCAGCAGGCGGCCAGCACCATCCGGGAAGCCGTGGGCAGGGTCATTTCGGGCAAGGGCGAGGCCGTCGGCCTCGCGGTCACCGCGCTGTTCGCCGAAAGCCACCTGCTCATCGAGGACGTGCCCGGGGTAGGAAAGACGATGCTCGCCCGCGCCATCGCCCGCGCCATCGACGCCAGCTCGAGCCGGATCCAGTTCACCCCCGACCTGCTGCCGAGCGACATCACGGGAGTGTCGGTGTTCAATCAGAACACCCGCGAGTTCGAGTTCAAGCGCGGCGGCATCTTCGCCAACATCGTGATCGCCGACGAGATCAACCGGGCGTCACCGAAGACCCAGTCCGCGCTACTGGAGGCGATGGCGGAACGACGGGTCAGCGCCGACGGGATCACGCATGGTTTGCCCCGCCCGTTCATCGTGGTCGCGACCCAGAACCCGATCGACATGGAAGGGACCTATCCGCTGCCCGAAGCCCAGCGCGACAGGTTCGGCCTGCGAATCGACATGGGGTACCCCAGTCGGCAGGACGAGGTCGCCATGCTCGATCACCACGGCGAGGCCGAGCCGTTGGAGGGGATCAGCCCCGTGATCGACGCGGCCGGTGTGATGCGCTGCATCGCGACAGCGCGACGGGTCTTCGTCCACCGCGCCGTCAAGGACTACCTGGTGGCCATCGTGCACGAGACGCGAGCGGTGGGCGATATCCGTCTGGGCGCCTCACCGAGGGCGAGCCTGCAACTGCTGCGCGTGGCCAAGGCGCAGGCCGCCATCGGCGGGCGCAATTATGTGACCCCCGACGACATCCAGGCCCTGGCCGTTCCCACCTTGGCGCACCGGGTCCTGCTCAGCCACGAGGCCCAGCTTGGCCGACGCCAGGTGACCGAGGTGATCCGCGGCATCGTGGCCGACGTCCCCGTGCCCCAACGTCGCGCCTGACCCATGCCCACTCGCGCCGAGTTGACCCTGCGGGGCCGGGTCATGCTCACCGGAGGTGCCCTGTGGACCGGTGCCGCGTGGTTAGTCGGCCAGCGCGACCTGACCTGGCCGGGCCTGTTTCTGGTGTGCCTGCCACTGGCGAGTTGGCTCATCCTGGCCATCGGCAGCGGAGGGCCCCACCTGCAGCGGTTCATCGACCCCGTCGAACTCAGCGTTGGCGAGACGCTGACGGATCACCTCCAGGTGGAGCACGGTGGAGCCTTCCTCGGGGCTGGGGTGATCTACTCCGAGCTGTTCCCGGCCGCGCTGTCGGCGGCTGAGCAGGGACCGGTCGCGGCGGGGACAGGGGGCTTCGGCGCCCAACAACACACGCTGGTCTATCGAGCCACCGCGAGGTGGCGGGGTCGACACCGGATCGGCCCGCTGCAGCGCACCGCCCTGGACGCACTGGGCCTGGCCCAGACACGGACGACGCTACCCGACGTCGCCGACGTGCTCGCCCTGCCCACTCCTGAGCCGCTGAGCCCGGTACGTGACGCCTCGGGAGTGGGGTCTACCACCGATTCCAGCCTGCTGCGCACCAGCCTGATGGGCCAGGACGACGTCCTCATCCGCGAGTATGCCGCTGGCGACGACGTCCGAAGGATCCATTGGCGATCCACGGCGCGGCTCGGTGAGTTGATGGTCCGCCGGGAGGAGCGAGCTTGGGACCCCAGCGCCGTGGTGATCCTCGACAACCGGGCCGGCGGATTCAGGGCCACACGACCGGACGATCGCTTCGAGTGGCTGGTGCGGGCGGCTGCGTCCATCAGCGCCCATCTGTCGTCGAGGGGCTTCAGTGTCGCGCTGAGCGACTCCGATGCCTCCGCCGACCAACTGCGCGCTGCCGGGCGAATCGGGATGAGCGGAATCCTGCGGGAGTTGGCAGAAGTCGAGCCGAGCGACAGCGGGACCCTGCAGCGGGCGCTGTTGGCCGCACCCGGCGGAGTGCAGGGACAGCTTCTGATCGCGCTGCTCGGCGGCCTGAGCGGCCCGGACGCTGCGGCGCTCGCCGCAGCTCGTCCCAAACACCGTAGCTGTTGGGCCTTGGTGCTCGAACCGGCGAGGGTGGACGCGCAGGCGGTCACCTTGTTGGGCGCTGCCGGCTGGCGTTGCGTGCGCGTCCCGCCGGGGACTCCGGTGGATGACGCCTGGCGTTCCCTTGGCGAAGTGGGCGGATCGTGAAGGGCGCCGAACGGTTGTCGCTGGCGCTACTGTTCGCGCTGCTGCTGGCCGCGATGACCTTGGGCCCGCTGACCGAGGACCGCAGCTACCTCGGCCTCACCGCCGTGCTGGTGAGCCTCAGCATCGGGCTCGGCGGCTTCGCGCGTCGAAGGAACGCCCCGGCACTGGTCGTCGGCCTTGCCAAGGTTCTGCCGGGTGCTGGCTTGGCGCTGCTCTATCTCCCCCGCTTGCCCACGCTGGCGAGCGAGACCGCCCAGGTCATCGCGGTGAGCGTCGCTCCGATGGATCACCATGTGGGCGTGGCCCTGTTCAGTGCCTGGCTGTTGTGGGTGCTCTACCTGGTGCTTGACACGCTGGCGATCGGTCTGGAACGCGCCGGCTGGGTCTTCCCCGTCCTGGTCATCCCCTACCTCGTCACAACGCTCACCCTGCCCCAGGAGTCCCACGCGTCGTGGTTCATCCCGATCGGCGTGGGCTATGTCGTCGTCCTGAGTGTCGGAACGTACAACACCTTGCTGTCGCAGACCGAGGTACGACGGGCGAGTTCGCTGCGGAGGGGGATCGTGGTCGCGACGTCACTCTCGGGCGTGCTGGCGCTGGCCGGGAGCCTGGTGGGATTCGGCCTGTTGCCCGAGCGCCTTGGACCCGCGCTGGATCCGAACCGCGGGGGCGGGGGGGTGCAGCTGGGCGATCCCAGCCTCGACCTGATCCGGAACCTCCGCTCGCCCAGCGACCGTGTCGTGATCACCTATCGCTCCGATCGGGCTCACTACCTGCGGATGGCCGCCTTGCCCGCGTTCGACGCGTCAGGCTTCCACCTGATCGCGACGGACCTCATGGCGTTGCCGCTGGCGGTCCCGCCGGGCGTGACCGGCCGGCCGCCGACATTCGAGACCAGCATCACCGTGGGCGACCTCGGCAGCGAGTGGCTGCCCGTTCCGTGGGCTGCGAAGCAGACCTCGGCCAGCGGCGACTGGCGCTACGACCCTCGGACGCACGCGGTGGTAGCGGTGGGATCCGACCGCAAGCTCGCCACCCGGGACCTCAGCTACACCGTGACCAGTTGGGAACTGGAACCAGACCGCAACTCGATCGCCGCGGCCCGCGCGGGCGATCCAGGGGACGGCGGCCTCACGACCAGGCTGCCCGGCGGGCTCGATCCTGACCTGACCGAACTGGCGAACGACCTCGTTGAGCGGGCCACGACCGACGGCGAACGGGCGCTCGCCCTCACCGACTGGCTAACTTCGGACGCCTTCACCTACTCTACCGACGGAGCGCCCGGTTCCACCCTGGAGACGCTGGACGACTTTCTGCTCTCCAGCCGCTCGGGGTACTGCGAACAGTTCGCCGGGTCCCTGGCCACCCTCGCGAGGATGATCAACATCCCGTCTCGAGTGGTGATCGGCTTCCTGCCCGGCGTTCGCGCCGAAGACCAGTTCGAGGTGTCGCTGCGACAGGCACACGCCTGGACGGAGCTGTACTTCGACGGTCTCGGCTGGGTGCCGTTCGACCCGACGCCCAGTGGCGCCACCGGTGTCACAGCCAGCCCCACCCCGTCCGATTCAGCGGCGGAGCCGTCGACCGAGCCCACGGCCAGCCCGTCGGAGTCCCCTACCGCGCAGGGGGATCCGGCCGGATCGAGCGGGCCGGGTGGGGTCGACCTCGTCGTACCACTGAGCGCGTTGCTGGTGGTGATCGTCGCGGTCGTCACCCCGTTGACCGTCCGTGCAGGACGGCGGTGGCGCCGGCTCCGACCCGGGCGGGACACCGCCGTGATGGTGGAGGACGGCTGGGACGAGGTCAGGGATGGTGTGGTCGATGCCGGGCTCGCCTGGCCACCGGGCACGCCACGGCAGGTGGCAGCCCTGTTGGCTGGCCACCTGGACGAGGCCACAGCTGCGGCGCTGACGGAATTATCGGTGCACGTCGAGCGAACCCGGTTCGCCGCCCAGCCCGGCGTATCGCGTGGCGTGACAGACCTGATCGCACAGATCGGCAGCGGCCTTCAAGGCACGCGTGGCGTTCGCCACCACCTGGTGCGGCGACTATTCCCCCGCTCGGTGGTGCGCTGGTAACTCGCTGCTCAGCGGCGGTTGGTCGCCGGGGGTGCGGTGAGGGGATCGATCTGCAACCGGGCCCGGCCGGCCGCGGTCTCGATGAGCAGGCCCTCGCGCGCCCAGTATTCGAACCCGCCGAGCATCTCCTTCACCCGTCGACCATGACGGCTGAGCAGCAGTGCAGCCTTGGTGGCGGCGTTACAGGCCGGACCCCAGCAATAGACCACGACGTCGAGATCCGGGGGAATGTCGTGCAGCCGGGCTTCGAGGTCGCCTCGTGGGATGTGCAGCGCGCCGGGGATATGGCCGGCATCCCAAGATTCCTGGCTGCGAACGTCGAGGATCACGAATCGCTCGCCAGCGGCTCGTGCCGCCGCGACATCGGAGGGGTCCGTTTGGAAACGCAGCCTCGACGCGAAGTGTTCGATCGCCACGTCACGGGCGTCGTCACCCATGATCGTCATCAGTGGCCCCGGACGGCTAGAAACCCTCGTCCTGACGCTTACGCCAGCGTTCTTCCATCTTGTCCATGAAGTCACGCTCGGGCTTTCCACCCGGTCCGCTGGAGTGCGGGGCTCGCTGGCCATCAGGGTCAACGCCGACATGCTGCCAGGAGCTGACGGCGACCACCGTTGCGACCAGCATGATGAGGAATCCAGCGACGCTGACGATCGGATGGATTTCCATGCCCCCCAGCAAGGCGGCGATCCCGACGAGGAAGACCAGCCCAGCTAGGGCAGCTCTACGGCGATGCAAGCGCCGGGTGGTTGTACCCCGCAGGGTATTGGCCAGTTTGGGGTCCTCGGCCGCCAAAGCGGCCTCCATCTGCTCGAGGAGCCTCTGCTCGTCCTCCGAGAGGGCCATGCCTGCCTCCCTGGTTTTTCGTCGTGGACGAAGTGTAGGTCAAGTCTAGGCGTCGCAACGCCGTTACGAAACCACTAGGTGGGTCACGCTCGACGCTGTCTGGTCAACACTGCTCGCTGCACCGCCTGTGGTCCGAACCTGCGGATCACCCGATCGGTTGCCTGGTCGGCTTCGCGCCATCCCCGCTCGGGCTCATCGAGAGCCGGCTGCAGTGCGACCACATCCCTATCGACCAGTCCCTCGACCCGGATCCCAACCCGGCGGATCCTCGCCCGTTGCAGGTTGAGCCGGGCGTACAGACCCAGCGCCGCGTCGTAGAGGTCGTCGGTGATATCGGTCGGGGTCGACAAGGTCATGGCCGAGGAGAGCGTGGTGAAATCGGAGAACCGCAGGTTGAGCGTGACCGAGCGTCCCAGAACGCCTGCTGCGCGCATCCGGCCGCCCACAGTGACGGCCACCCGGAGTAGTTCGGCCCGCACCACCGCCGGATCGTCGGTGTCGCGGGCGAAGGTCTCCTGGCAGCCGACCCCTCGCTCGCCGGGACGGGCCACCACTCGGGCAGCGTCACGTCCCCAGGCAAGTTCGGCGAGCAACGCGCCCTGCCGCGGACCGAAGGCTCGCTGCAGGGTGGTGCGCGGCAGATAGGCCAGGTCGGCGACGGTGTAGACACCGAGCCGGTGTAGCGCGACTGTGGTGCTCTGACCCACCCCGACCAGGTGCTCCACCGGCTGGGGGTGCAGGAAGGCGACCACCCGTTCGGCGGGGACTTCGACCAGCCCGTCAGGCTTCGCGGCGTTCGAGGCCATCTTGGCGACCAACTTGTTGGGGCCGATCCCCACCGAACAGGTGATGCCCTGCTCGTCATGCACCAGGGCACGCAGGTGCTCTCCGATGGCGGACACCGAGCCCCACTGCCGAAGCGCACCTGAGACGTCGAGGTAGGCCTCGTCGATCGAGGCACTTTCCACCGCGGGGGTGACGCTCTGCAGCGCCGCGACGATGCCCCGCGACACCTGGGTGTAGGTGTCGAAATCAGGCGGGAGGCTGACCGCGATCGGGCAAAGCCGGCGGGCCCGGGTGGAGGACATGCCGCCGCTGACTCCGTAGGCACGAGCGGCGTAATTGGCCGACAGCACCACTCCTCGCTCGGCCCCGCCGACCCACATCGGTATGTCGGCGAGGTCTGGACGGCGACGCTGTTCGACCGAGGCATAGAAGGCGTCCATGTCGATGTGCATCACGATCCGCTCGCGCGGCTTGCTGGGCTGGTTCGGCGGTCTCATCGTCCAGCGCTTCCCGATGATGAGTGCCACAGCTTGCGGGGTGCGGCTTCGACCGACCCCCCGGCAGGCTTGACATCGGCATAGGGCGATTGCCTGAAGCCACTGGGATGCACCAGAATGCGGCGGCGCCCAGTTTCGTCCCCGACCCCGAAGCCCTCGGGCACCACTGCCATCACCTCGTGCACCGCGACCAACGCAGCGGCGGCATCCCCGGTCTCGTCGAAGACCTGGCTGTAGCGGGCCTGCAGTTGGACGAGATCCCAACAGCCGTTGGCCAGCACGGAGACCCCGCGCAACCCCGCCCGGCGGAGTTCGCCTCGCACTACCAGCTGCCAGCAGCCGAAGATGGTGGCAGCGTACGGACCCTGGACGTCCTCGAAGAAGGTGGCATCGGCGGGTCCGGTGCCGTCGTCGAGGGTGAGGAAGATCACCCGTCGACCTGAACGTACCGGCGGGGTCTGGGTGGCCACCTTCACCCCGGCTATCAGCACCTCGCGGCGTGGACGCCGACTGAGCAGGTCGGCCGAGAAGGTCACCCCGAGGGCGGCCAGGAATTCCAGCTGGTCGCTCAGCACGTGACGGCTGGCGTCCAGACCGATGATCTCCAGCTCCGCGGCCAGCCGCTCGCTGTCGCTCAGTTCGGGCAGCCCGGTGGACACCACGTCGCCGAGGTCGGCGGCGCTGGCGAACTCCAGCGGCAGCTGGATCTCAGCCGGACGGCCGCCGCCGGCCTGTCCAGCGCCGGCCAACCCGCGGGCACGTCCGGCACCGCGGCGATCCACCCGCGCGGCCCGTTCCAGATCGGAGACGCTCAGCAGTAGGTCCCGCCGGGTGACCTGACCGCGACGACCGACTGTGCCGCCAGAGCCGATGCCGTACAACGCGTCGAAGGCCCCCGCGAGCACCAGCCCCTCGGTGACCGGGGAGGAGTTGCCGGTACGTCGCCAGAAATCGGTCAGTGAGGCGTACGGCCGCCCGGCGACGATCCGTGCCAGTTCGACCTGACTCATCCCCTTCACGTCCGCCAGCCCCAGTCTGATGCCGTAGCCGCGTCCGTCCGGCAGGCCATTGCCCGGGGTGAGCCGGACGGGGTACAGCGACCGGCACCCTGGATCGGCGGGCGGATCCTGCGATCCGGCCGAAGCAGCTGCGTCGATCGAGTCGGCGGCACCCTCTCCCAGTTTCTCCACTCGGTAGTCCGCCTCGCTACGGTTCACGTCCAGGCCGAGGATCTCCACCCCGAGCCGACGCGCCTCCTCGAGGATCAACCGTTTGGGGTACATCCCCGGGTCATGGGTGAGGACCCCGGCCAGGAAGTGGGCCGGGTAATGGGCCTTCAGCCAGGCCGACTGGTAGGTGGGCAGCGCGAAGGCTGCGGCGTGGGCCTTGCAGAACCCAAAAGAGGCGAAGGATTCCAGGATGAACCAGATCTTCCCGATCACCTCAGCCGAGTACCCGCGGCGGGCCGCTGCGGGGAAGAACCAGCGCTTCACGTCCTCTTTGGCACGCAGGTTGCCGAGCGCGCGCCGCGCCTCGTCCCCCTGAGCGAGGGTGCAACCGGTGACCACCGCGACGATCTGGATGATCTGCTCATGGAAAACCACCACCCCCCCGGTCTCGGCCAGCACCGGCTCGAGGTCGGGGTGCAGGTAGTTGACTTTTCGCCAGCCTTGTCTGGCCTCCAGGAAGGGGATCACCATGTCGGACTTCACCGGCCCGGGCCGGAACAGAGAGATATCGATGATGATGTCGTCGAAATCGCTCGGGCCGAACTTGCCGATCAGCTCGCGCTGGCCAGGGGATTCGATCTGGAAGCAGCCCAGCGTGACCGACTTGGCGATCATGTCGTAGGTCTGCGGGTCGTCATAAGGGCTCAGGATGTCGATGTCCACCCGCTCGCCTTCCACCCGCTCAATCTCACGCAGCGCATACGCGATCGAGGACTGCATCCGGATGCCCAGCACGTCGAGCTTCAGTAGCCCGATCGCCTCCACGTCGTCCTTGTCGAACTGACTCATCGGGTAGCCGCCGAAGCTGGCTTCTACCGGGGTGCGATCACCCAGGGTGCGATCCGACAGCAACACCCCGCACGGATGCAGGGCGAGGTGTCGCGGGAGCCCGTCGAGGGATTCCACCAGCGAGAACAGCACGTCGAGGCGCTTCTCCCCCAGCCCGGCCGCCCGCAATTCAGGCAGGTCGCGCAGCGCGGCCCGGGCGTCACGCGCCCTGATGTGCGGGAAGGCTGTGGCGATCGCATCAATCTCACGCGGCGGCAGGCTGAGCGCCGCCCCGACGTCGCGGACGGCGTGACGGACACGGTAGGTGTCGACCATCGCCACACAGGCCACCCGCTCGGCGCCGAAAAGGTCAAGGATCTTGTCGTAGACCTCGGTACGCCGGGCGGATTCGACGTCGAGGTCGATGTCGGGCAGCGCCACCCGCAGCGGGGAGAGGAAGCGTTCCATCAACAATCCGTGTCGGATCGGATCAACCCCAGAGACTCCCAGCAGGTAGTTCACCAGACTGCCGGCACCCGAGCCGCGGGCCGCCGAGCGGATCCCCAGCTCTCGGATCGCCTCGGTGACGCCAGCCACGGTGAGGAAGTAGGAGGCGAAGCCGAGGTGATTGATGATGTCCAGTTCCTCGGCCAGCCGACCCAGCACATGGCCGTCCGGAGTGCCGTAACGCTGCGCCAGGCCTGCCTCGCAGCGGCGGTACAGTTCGGCGGCGGCGTCACCTCCCGTCCCACCGAGCACCTCGAACTCGGGCAGGTGGATCTCGCCCAGGCCGATGTCGGCCCGCGGATCCAGCCGAGAGCGAATGGCGACCATCCGGGTGTCGGCGATGAGTTGCTCGGCGTCGGGACGTCCAGCCAGCGCGGAGACCTCTTCGGCCAGCGGCAACATCTCTTTGCCCGACTTCAGGTAGCCCTCGGCGTTGCGGCGATCGACGTTGCGGGCATCCAGCGGCACCAGCCGTCGGGCCGAATCCAGCACGTCCAGGGTCGGTGCCAGGTGCTTGGCTGCCATCCTCACGTCATGGCTGAGCACTCCCACCAGCCGGTGCCGATCAGCCCAGGCGAGCATCCGTCCTGCCAGGGCCCCCGATCCGGGACCCGTCCCGGGTACCTGGTGGTGGGTGACTGCCACCACCAGTTGGTGCGATTCGACGACCTCACGCCAGCGCGCCAGTTCGGTCTCGGCTGCGAGCTCGTCCCCGGCTGCCAGCACGGCCCCCAGCCGGGAATCCGCCCCCAGCATCACCAGCAGGTCACGGCGGTGCGCGCCGATCAGTTCGGGAGTGCAGACCGGCTCGCCACGTTCCCCGGCAGCGTGGGTGGCGCTCAGCAACCGGCACAGCGAGGCCCATCCGGCCCGGGAGGTCGCCAGCACCACAGCCCGGGGCAGCCGGGCATCGCGCACCGCACCACCCTTCGCCGGGGTGGACGGACGCCGCCGCGCGGC
>JBAVKY010000438.1:0-2354 GCA_049688555.1 Propionicimonas sp. | reverse complement strand
CAACGCGCTCTGCACCGAACTCAACGACACCCAAACACGCTACCCAGGCACCGACCTGACACTCGTCTACACCGTCAAGGAGCACCCCAGTCACACCTGAATGAACTCACCATGTCCGGACCTCTGGATTCATCGCGATAGACCGACAAGTCGCGTTGGAGGGCTCCCGAGCTCTTCACATAGAACCTGTTCCAGCCATCCTCTACGCGTGCATCTGGGTTACTCATGGCGTCCTCCGTCAGATCGATGGGTGTGCAGGGGGTCGATCAGGCGTCGGCCGGGGCGGTGGTGACCGCGTCCGCCCCGCGGTCGACCCGGCGTGCGGTCACCACCGCGGCCACCACGCCCGCGATCAGCGTCGGGTACACCAGCAGGCCGCCGACCACGGAGAACGGGGTGCTCGCGGCATCCGACCCGGAGAAGCCCAGGGAGCCGAAGTCCCACAGGGCGTGGATGACCATGGCCGTCACCAGCGTCCCGGTCGACATCCGGGCCACATACAGGGCCGAGGCCAGAACGAACGCGAGGCCGATCTGCCGGATGGTCGCGACCAGGTCCTGGCCGAAGAACAGGTTCAAGCCATGGATCAGCCCGAACAGCACCGAGGTCAGCAGCCACGACCCGACCTCGGAGAACCTCGCCCGGAAACCGACCAGGGCCAGGCCGCGGGTGAGCAACTCCTCACTGAAGCCCACCAGGGCCACACCGACCGCCAACACCGCGATCCAGTTGAGCTCCACGGCGCCGTAGTCGATCGACACGATGTTCAGCAGCGCGCCCAGGAGCATCAGCCCTGGCACGACCAGGGTCCACCGCGGGGCCACCCGCCGCTCCTCGCGGATCGCCGGCCTCCACCAGCCCAGCCAGGAGGTCAGACCGATCAGGTACACCGCACCTAAACCGATCGGGAGGATGATCCCCTTGACGATGTTCCCCGACGTGTCGGACACGGTCTCGTAATCCAGTCCCAGGACTGCCCAGAGACCTGCCACGATGGCCATGTACCCGAGGGCGGCCGCGACGCCGATCCAAAGGGACGGTGCGATCCGCCAGGTCGGGGACGGTTCCATCGTGGTTGGGTCCGCGGCGCTGGCGGTCATGGGACTCCGATCCAAGGCGGTGTCGAGGACATCGATCGAAGGAGAGGACAACCCCACCAAGCTGTTCCTGCTGGCGCGCTCACCGTGAACACGCAAGCAGCCGCCGTCCGGATCACCGGATAGGAGCTGACACCGCACCCGGCCATCCCGACGCGCCCGGCATCACGCGGTCCCAGGGATCGTCGCCCGGGAACCCTCCCCACGCGGATACCCAGGCTCACCCGGATCACGGGACAGTAGCCCTTTTCGTCGCCTGCTGGGCGGCCGTGAGCAAGCAAGGGGCTGCCCAGCCTTGGCTGCCAGTCAGCTGGCGAGATAGTGCTCGAGTGCCTCGCGGATCAGACTCGACGTCGAGGTGCCCCGCTGGTGGGCCACAGCCACGAGTCGATCGCGTAGCTCCCGCGGCACTCGGGCCTTGACCTCCGGGGACCGTGTTCCCGGAGCCGTGAGTGAGGGGCGCCCGAGGACCTTGACCAGCGCGTCCTCGGCCAACTCGGCGGCGCGGGCCTCGGTGATCCGCTGGCCGTGGGCGTCGCGGACATCCTCCGCATCCAGGTCCACGTCCGGTCCGAGCACATGCTTAGTGGCCATCACTTCCTCCTCCTCAGGTCGTGCGGCATGACGTGGATGACCAACAGGTAGTCCGGGGTCTCGATCGCCACGATCTCCAACATGAGTCCCCGGTCGTCGGCACCCAGCCACACCAAACGGCGCGGCTCGTCCGGCTCCTCAAGCACGGTCGGCTCGCTGGTGTCCATCACGTAGAGGGCGTGCGCCCGGCCGATCCGGTGCTTGCGCGCCAACTGCGTGAACCGAACCATCACCCCCACATTGTGCGCCACACAATACGTGCTGTCCAGCGAGGAGTCTCGTGGCGTGCAGCGCGTCCTACCGCCGCCTGTCGGGCTCCCATGCTGTGCTGACTGACTGAGGGAATCAGCGTGATCATCGCAGAGGATGCGAAGACGGCGACTGGCGGTGCGGGGAGCGGCCCCTCACCAGGAATAGGACATGAAGGTGAGACGGAGTCCGGTGACAACAGCCACGTGAGAATGGGCGTCACTCCCCCACTGCCAGAGGACACGGAGAATGAGAACCTACATCCCTTGTCTCAGAATCATGTCCCCGGCGTGTCCTTTGGGACCGGAATATGAGAGCCGCGAGAGGCTGGCGTCGTGATGGCGGCGGCCCAGGTCGGGGTGCGGTACCGGGGCGATGACGGTGAACTGATCGATGCCAGCTTGGATCGGTTGG
>JBAVKY010000437.1:0-1587 GCA_049688555.1 Propionicimonas sp. | reverse complement strand
GGCGGCCGTCGTCCGTAGCCAGTCGTTGTCGAGGGTCGGTCTCGCTGGCCTCTCGTGGCTCATCACCTCGCGAGGCATCCCGTCGATTCGGCGCCGACCCAGCAGGCCAACGGCTTGGGCGTGCCAGGTTGCGCGCTGCTCGTTGCGGGATCGAGGTTCGTGCTTGGCCTCCCGGGTCTCGAGGGTCGCCACTTGGTGAAGCTCCTGGCGTTCTGCGGGCGTCGGCGGTCGGCCGTGTTCGTCCTGGAAGGTGCGCGCCAGCTCGCCAGCGCGACGGGTGATCTCCTTTCGTCGGGTGGACCACAGCTCGATCAGTCTTCGGTCGACGCCGTCGATCTCGCGGACCGGCCGCCGTCGGTCCGTGCGTGGGACGTCGACGAACCGCAGTCCGAGGACAGCATCGAGGTGCGCCTCGAGAGCGGTGTTGTAGGTCTCGGAGGCGGCCGTGATTGCCTTGTGCATCGCCCGGCCGTCGATCGCCCGCCACTGCCCGTCGACCACGGCCTGCACCTTGTTCGCCACGGCGACGTGGGTGTGCAGGTCCGGGTCGCCAGCACGGTTGTCGCGATGAGTGAACGCAGCCGCGACCAGACCGCGCACGTCGATCTGCTCGACCCCGGCATGGCCCTTGCGGGTCTTGAGCACCTCGGACTCGACGAACCTCAGCGCATCCTCGACCGCGGCCCAGTGGGCGGCTTCGATCAGCCCGGCGGTCTGCGGATCGGAAATGGCCCACAGCGAGGACACCGACTTCACCGGCGAGAACGTGAGGTCGTAACCCGACACCGGTGTGGCCGGCGGACGCGACATCCGCGCGATGACGCCCGACAGCTCTCGCGGATTCGGCGGCCGGTGCTCCATCGCGATGAACCACTCGGTGGCCAATGCGGTGCGCAGCTTCGCCCGTACCTCGTCGGGGAGCTTCGCGGTGGGCTTGATGTCGTGAGCCTTGTTCCAGGTGGCGTAGCGCTGGCCGAGTTCGTGCCGGAACAGGCTGGTGCTCGTGTCAGGCAGGCGGTACGGCCTGCCGAGTCGGACGGCGTCGCGTCGCTGCTGCGTGGTGACTTCCGGCCCCAGCGCAGCGAGCCGTTCGGCGGCGAGCGGGTGGAGCCCCTTCCCGAACAGGGAGTCCATCTGGACTGCTGTGACCGCGTCGCCGGCGTTGAGCCCATCGATGCCTACCAGGCCCGAGCCGATCCAGATCCCAGGCGCCTCGCCCTTCTCGTCGTAGTAGTCGGCCAGGGGAGTGCTCTCCGGACGGGTCGAGTCGTTGCGAGCCACCTGGCGAGTCAGGTAGTCATAGCCGGACCCCGCCGTCAGCTTGTGCATCCCCATCACCGCGATCACTCCCTTCGTTCATTACAGGCAGCTGGGCGAGCCTTGCGTGGCCAGTGCCGATGTGGGCAGTTGCTCCCATAAGCCGAGGAACCAGGCGTATTCGGCCACGAAGGCTGCCGAATTGAGCCCTTCTACCTACCCCTAGGCCCAGGAAGTCGTCGATCCGGACGATTTGGAGGTAGATCTGCGCAGGAATTGGCGCGGAAGTCCGGATCGGTCACGAGTCGGATGAATCGGCCTGTCCCAAGC
>JBAVKY010000436.1:0-2741 GCA_049688555.1 Propionicimonas sp. | reverse complement strand
GGTCTGGGACGTGGCTGCCTCAGGCGAGGACGTCGTGCCCGAAGTGGCAGCGCTGACCGGTCAGCCAACCGACGCGGTAGCCGAGGAGGTGCAGCGGTTCCTCGACGACCTGGTGGCCTTGGGGCTGCTGGCCTTGTCAGGTGCCGATCAGGAGGTGAGTCAATGATCGTCACTTTCGTCTGCACCGCCAACATCTGCAGGTCGGCGTATGCCGAGGTGGTCGCGAAGCACCAGCTCGAGAGTGCGGGCATCGAAGGGTTGACCGTCCACAGCGCCGGCACGTGGGCCTACCGGGGGCAGCGGATGTACCCGGAGATGGCTGCCGAGGCGGTGAAACGCGGAGCCGTCCCGGGCGGCTTCCGCTCGCGCCGACTCGATCGCGTGCTCGTGGAGCAGTCCGACCTGCTGCTCACCGCCGAAGAGGCACACCGCTCCTTCGTGCTCGAGGAATGGCCGCGGGCCTTCAGGCGCGTGGTGACGCTGCGCCAGTTCGCCGCCGCGATCTCGGCCGCCGATCCCGCCCTTGGCCTGCCGGAACTGCTGGCGCAGGCCCGGAACGTCCGCTTCCCGGGCGGGAGTCCCGACGTGATCGACCCGTACGAGCGTGGCCCGGCCGCTTCGGAGGCCTGCGCGGCGGATCTGGACGCTCTGCTGGATGTCATCGTGCCTAGGCTGGCGGGGTTGGGTTGACCGACCTTTCCACAGTCTGGCGTTATTCGCCCAGCTTCTCTTGAAGTGCAGATGCTGCGAGGCGTCCGTAGCTTGCGGTGAGGTGACCGTTGTCGAAGCGCTGCACAGTGCCTGCGGCGAAGGCCGGCACGACGCCGTCGGCGCTGAACAAGGCTCGCGTGTCAATAAACTCAACGCCCAACTGGCGCGCGACTTCGGCGTCTGCCAAGAACTTGTCGACGTAGGTCTTCGAGATCGGCGCTTCGCAGTCCCTGGGGGTGCTGAAGACGGTGGCGCAGGTGTTGATGTCTTTGCCGACGGGGTTGGCCGCAACGACCACCAGACGGGGTACGAGGGGCTTGAGCTCGGCCAGCGCGGCCCGGCGGCCCGTCGCCCAGTCGCCGCCGCCTTTGGCCACACCTTCGTAGGCGACCTCCGAGTCGAGGACGATCAACAGGTCCGGGCGCGTCTGGCGGACGAACTCCGCGAGCTGTGACTTGCTGTTGTTGCAGGCCGCTTCGAAGCGCGGTTGGGACGGCCACGCCAACGGGGCCGTGTTGATCGCGCACGAGTACCAGCCGAAGACCTGGACCTGGTAGCCGAGCGGATGCAGGGCGGCGGTGAACATGGTCCCGGACGACGCAGCGTACGAGTCTCCGATCAGAAGCGCCCGTTTGGCGCCCGACCCGTAGAGGCAGCGGCTCGGGTCCAGCACGGCCGGCTCGAGACAGCCGTCCTGCTCCTCGGGGCCCCTGTCGTCGGCGGCCAACTCGAGCGAGGGCGTCAGGTGGGGCCACGAGGTGACCGCAATCGCATCCCTCAGATCGGCCTGCAGCGCCGTTCCGCTAGGGTCGGAAACGGCCACAGTAGGCAAGCGACCGAGGTCCCCGCCGACCTGCGTCGACCCTCCCGCCCGGGCGAGTACTGCCCAGGAGCCGACCAATGATGCGATGATGCCCACCGCGGTGAGGGGTGCGAAGAAGCGCAATGACGGGCGGAAATCCTGGCGCCACTGCGCCCAGGCGGCGCGTCGGGCGTCCCCGCTCCTGCCGGAGAGCCAGGGGGAGCGATGCAGGGGGCCCTCGATCAGGTAGTAGCTGCCGGTCGCCAGGATGAGCCCGATCCCCATCAGCCCGACCTTGACGACACTGTTCGCAGGGAGCAGTGCCGCGCCGAAGATGGCCACCGGGAAGTGCCAGAGATAGAGCGAGTAGGAGATGTCCCCGAGGAATCTGGACGCGGGGTTCGTGAGCACTGGCACGAACCGCGGCTCATGGCCGATGCCGGCCACGATCATCAGGGCGCTGAAACCGACCGGCAGGACCGCCCACGGAAAGGGGAACGGCGAACTCTCAGTGATGACGAACATCGACCAGACAGCCCCCACAAGGCCGACCCAGGACAAGCCGGGACGCAGCCAGCCCGGCAGTCGCGCCCACCAGGACGCCGTCGTCGCCAGGATCGCGCCGAGGCCCAACTCCCATGCTCGCGTCCAGGTCGAGAAGTAGGCGACCGTCGATTCGGCACGGGTGTCGTACCAAGCCCATGTGAGGGACGCGGCGGTGACCAGAGCGATCAGCACGGTGGCGATCTTGCGCGTGCTGACTCGCTCCGTCCGGGCGGTGCGCTCGGACGAGCCCGTGGAGTGGCGTTCTCCCAAGCCGCGATGGATGAGCAGGAGCAAGGCGAGGAGCAACCACGGCCACACGAAGTAGAACTGCTCTTCAACGGCCAGGGACCAGTAGTGCTCCACGGGCGAAGTGCCCCCGCCCTGGGCAAAGTAGTCGGTGCCGGTGAAGGCGAAGCGCCAGTTCGCGGCGAACAGGAAAGCCCACCAGGCGTCGGTTCCCACCGCCAGGGCACGCGAACGCAGCATCGTCAGCAACGCGACTGCGACCGTGAATAGCAGGACCAGCGTGGCGGCCGGAAGGATGCGCTTCGCACGCCGCTTGTAGAAGGTGACCGCTGAGACGCTGCCGGTCTTCTCGTATTCGCGCAGCAGGATGCCTGTGATCAGGAAGCCGGAGACGACGAAGAACACGTCCACGCCGGCGAATCCGCCTGTGGGAAAG
>JBAVKY010000435.1:0-2749 GCA_049688555.1 Propionicimonas sp. | reverse complement strand
GCTTGGGCCCGATCAGGTGCCCCAGCCAGTATCCGGCGACGTTCCCGGCGATGGCGGCGATGGTGAGGATGACACACGAGACGATCAGCACCTGCCAGGGAACCATTCCCGGGAAGGTGATCGACGGCGGGACCATGGCGATGAACATGCCTACCGTGAAGAGCAGCGAGTCGCCCGGGAGCACCGGGAAAATGGCGCACTCGACGAAAATGATCAGGGCGACGCCCCACAGCGCCCAGTTCCCCAGGCTGTGGATGATGTAGGCCGGATCAAGCCAGTCGGGCAGTAACAGCGGGAGCAGAGCGAGCTCGAGCACAGGGTTCACAAGCACTCAGGGTACCGTGAGCCCCCATGGGCCCCTTGAGCGAGGACGAGCTGACCGCTGTGAGCACCCCCGGGGTGGGCCCGCATCCGAGGCCCTGGCCGGACGACCCCCGCCTCGATTCGGAGTTGCTGGAAGGCGGTGACCGGCGCAACGTGGTGGACGAATACCGCTACTGGCGGCTGGAGGCGATCGTCGCCGACCTCGACACCCGACGGCATCCGCTGCACGTGGCGATCCAGAACTGGGAGCACGACTTCAACATCGGCTCCATCGTGCGAACCGCCAACGCGTTCAACGTGGCGGGGGTCCACATCCTGGGACGTCGCCGCTGGAACCGGCGCGGCGCGATGGTGACGGATCGGTACCTGCACGTTCACCATCACGAGTCGGTGGCCGCCCTCGCCGCCTGGGCCGACCGCGAAGAGATCGCCCTGATCGGGGTCGACAACCTGCCCGGCTCGGTGCCGCTGGAAGCGGCCACGTTGCCCCAGCGGTGCTGCCTGGTGTTCGGGTCCGAGGGTCCGGGCCTGACCGACGAGCTGCTCGCCGCTTGCGAGGGGCTGGTGGCGATCACGCAGTTCGGCTCGACCCGATCGATCAACGCCGGAGCGGCGGCGGCGATCGCGATGTACCACTGGGCGCTGAGCTGGGCCAGGACCGGGGCTTCAGGCTCCCTCTAGGATGGCGGCGTGCCAGGCGATGAGTTCGGGGTCTACTACCTTCCGGAACTCGCCCGTGCCCGCGTCCTTCTGGCGCGACGAGCCCTGTTCAGCCGCCTGATCGGGACGCTGCTGAGCCTCGGACTGATCGTCGCGGCCTGGTTCGGCTTCCCTGACGCCTTCGCCGAGTTCGCCTGGTGGATGATCGGGTCGACCGCCGTGGTCGGCGGTGCCTTGGGGAGCTATCAGCTGGTGCTGTTCCTCGTGGCGCGCTCCGACGCCGCGAAGGTCCCCGGTGGCCTGGCCCTCGGCATGAACCGCGATGGCGTGCTGGTGGGCCCGGCCTGGTACCCCTGGGGCCAGGTGGGGGCGCTGGTCGTCCGTCCGGGGCGGCTCGGATCGTCGGCCACACTGGTGGCCACCGGCCGGGACAACGCGAGTCAACGCGTCCTGCTCGATTACACCGATGTGGGTCCCGCCGCGCTCGATTCGGCGATCCTCGCGCTGTCCGGGGGGCGGGCGCGGGTCGACCTTTCCCGTCTCGACGCCTGAGGCTGCGCCAAACCCTTCGCGCGACGCCGCGATCTTTGCAAGACTGGGGACGTTACCGCGTCGTCTGCGGATGCCGCGGGCCCGCTACACCGGAGAGAGGCCGTTTCCTATGCCCATTGCAAGTCCTGAGAAGTATGCCGAGATGCTGGATGCCGCCAAGTCCGGCTCCTACGCCTACCCGGCGATCAACATCACCTCGTCGCAGTCCATCCATGCGGCCCTGGCAGGCTTCGCCGAAGCGGGCTCGGACGGCATCATCCAGGTGAGTACCGGTGGCGCCGAGTACGCCTCCGGCCACACCATCAAGCACATGGTCACCGGCGCCGTCGCCCTGGCCGAGTTCGCCCACGTGGTCGCCAAGAACTACCCGATCAACGTCGTGGTGCACACCGACCACTGCCAGAAGGAGAAGCTGCCCACCTACGTGAAGCCGCTCATCGCCATCTCGCAGGAGCGCGTCGATCGCGGCCTCGAGCCGCTGTTCCAGTCCCACATGTGGGACGGCTCCGCGGTTCCGATGGCGGAGAACCTGATCATCGCCGACGAGCTGCTGGCCCTCACCAGCAAGGCCCGCCAGATCCTCGAGATCGAGGTCGGCGTCGTCGGTGGCGAAGAGGACGGTGTCGCCGCGGAAATCAACGACAAGCTGTACACCACCGTCGAGGACGGCATGGCCACGGTCGAGGCGCTCGGCCTGGGGGAGAAAGGCCGCTACATCGTCGCCCTGACCTTCGGTAACGTGCACGGCGTCTACAAGCCCGGCGCGGTCAAGCTCCGTCCCGCGGTACTCAAGGAGATCCAGGACGCCGTCGGCGCCAAGTACGGCAAGGTCAAGCCGTTCGACCTGGTCTTCCACGGCGGCTCCGGTTCGACCCCGCAGGAGATCTCGGACGCCGTCGACTTCGGTGTCATCAAGATGAACATCGACACCGACACCCAGTACGCCTTCACCCGTCCGGTCGTGGAGCACATGTTCCGCAACTACGACGGCGTCCTGAAGGTCGACGGCGAGGTCGGCAACAAGAAGCAGTACGACCCCCGCGCCTGGGGCAAGTCTGCAGAGGCCGGCATGGCCAAGCGCGTCATCGAGGCCTGCGAGTACCTGCGCAGCGTCGGCAAGACCATCGGCTGACACCGCACTGCTGGGCGGCCCGGGACCTCGGTCCCGGGCCGTTCTGCATTCCCGGCCGGTCCCCGCCGGCGGGATTCGCAC
>JBAVKY010000434.1:0-4291 GCA_049688555.1 Propionicimonas sp. | reverse complement strand
CCTCCTCAACACGCCGCAACTCTGTATCTAGGAATCCGAGCCGTCTCCAACCACGAGAAACACCACGTGGTGGGAACAATCGCGATCTACAAGGCCCCTACTGACCTATGAACTGTCGAACTCGGGTCGCAAGCCCACCGGCTTACAGTTCAGCGTTGGCGGGAGGTCGCAACTCGGCAGGTCAGCGAGTCCCTTGGCCCAGCTCGAAAGCTGTTGGGCGAGTGGGACGCCCTGGTGGCCGGGCATCGGTGGATTCGCGCCAGTTGGGCTTCACGGTGGCGGGAGCGGGCGTCAGCACTGGGGTTCACCGCACCGCCGCTGCACGTCCTCGAAGCCCTCCCGCCACGAGATCGCCAGGATGTGCAGCGGTTCGTCGACCTGGTGGGTGGCAATACCGAGGCACGCCGGGCGGAGGCGAACTCGGCATACGAGACGTGGGCTCTGGCCACCGGCCAGCAGTTCTTCGACACGGTGGAGCGGAACCCGCTGAGTCAGCAGCAGCGGTTGGCCTGCGTGCGCGACGAGGACAACAACCTGGTGTTGGCCGGGGCGGGCAGCGGCAAGACCTCGGTGATCGTCGCCCGGGCGGCACACCTGATCAATGCCGGCCTGGCTCGCCCCGATCAGATCCTGATCCTCGCGTTCAACCGCGACGCAGCCGACGAGGTCGGCGCGCGGCTGGCAGGACTGGGCCCCCGGACGCGGGCCGTGGCCTGCTCCACCTTCCACGCGTTCGGCAAGTCCATCCTGACCAGCGGAGTGACCTCGCCGCCCTCCGTTTCCCGGCTCGCTGAGTCTGACGCCGACCTGGACCTCTTCGTGCTGGACCAGCTGAGGATCATGGCCTCCGCGCCCGGCCCCGTCCAGGGCGACCCCGACCTTCGGGCGTTCATGGAGCGGCATCTGAACCCCGACGTCGCCGTCCCCGCGGGGACTGCCGAGGACGGCTTCCTGACGCCCTCCCCGACCGGATTGGCACTGGAGCAGGCTGTGCTGCGGGCCAGTGCTCGCGGCCAGGCCCTGGCCACCCTCGACCATCGCTACCGGGTGAAGAGCCAGCAGGAGCTGACGATCGCCAACTTCCTGTTCATGAACCAGATCACCTACACCTACGAACGCGACTACGAGTTCGACACCCGCGACCCCGACCGCCGGCAGTACAAGCCCGACTTCTATCTGCCCGAGTACCAGATCTACCTGGAGCACTTCGCGGTCGCCGCACCCGATCAGCCGGCGCCGCCGAACATCGACAAGAACCGCTACCTGGAGAAGGTGCACTGGGCCAGAGCCCTGCACCGCCAGCATGGGACGCGCCTTCTGGAGACCTGCTCGGCGGACGCCCACGGAGCCGACGGCCTGGCCGGGGAGCTCGAGCGCAGGTTACGAGCGGCCGGGGTCCAACCACGACCACGGCCCCTTGGCCCGCTGTTCGCCGACCTGCAACTCGATGACCGGTGGGATCCGCGGGTGGGGCTGGTCCGGCTGCTCAGCCGGTTCCTCACCACCGCGAAGGCGTCCCTTGCCACCGATGCCCAGCTCGCGGATGCGGCACGGGCCGGCGGGGAACGCCACGTGCTCTTCTTGAGCATCGCCCGCCGGATCCGCGACGCCTACCAGGCGGAACTCGACCAGGCCGGGGAGATCGACTTCACCGACATGATCGTCGGCGCGACGGCCCGCATCCGGGCCGGGGAATTCACTTCGCCGTACCGGCACATCCTCGTCGACGAGTTCCAGGACATGTCCGCCGCGCGCGCCGACCTCATCCAGGCCCTGCGGGGAACCTCCACCGACACCAGCACCTTCTGCGTGGGCGATGACTGGCAATCCATCTACGGCTACACCGGGGCCGACGTCTCATGGATCACCTCGTTCGGCCAGAAGTTCGGCGCCCACGCCACTACCCCACTGGACCTGACCTACCGGTTCGACCAACTCCAAACGGACCTCTCCCGGGATTTCGTCACCCGCAACCCGGCACAAACCGACAAGACCATCCGGGCGCTGACCGCCGGCTCAGTCGACTCAGTCTCGGTCGTGTTCACCCCGAGACCCGAAGACCGGCGGGTGTCCGCGATCGAAGCCCGCACCCTGCGGCTGCTCGTGGCCAACGAGGAGCCTGAGTCCATGTCGGGCACAGCCCTGGTCCTGAGCCGGTATCGCCTGCGCAACGACGACCTGGCGGCCGTCGCCGCCCTGCGGCGTGCCATGCCCCAGCTCCAGTGGCGGACCAGCACCGTGCACAGCGCCAAAGGCCAAGAGGCCGATCACGTGTTCGTCGTTGGCCTGTCCGGTGGGCTGATGGGCTTCCCGAACCTCATCGAGGACGACCCCGTCCTGCACATGGTCCTGCCCGAACGCGAGCCGTACCCCCTCGCCGAGGAGCGACGGCTCTTCTACGTCGCCATGACCAGGGCACGCAAGAGGCTCTGGCTCGTCGCACCACGCGAGAACCCCTCCCCCTTCATCACCGAGCTCTTCGAACGAAGCGCAGGCCAGTTCCGCACCCTGGCCGTCACCGACCAGGGACTGACCGAGGAAGTGACGCCCCCTCACATCTGCCCCAACTGCCGGACCGGTGTCATCGTCACCCAGCACGGGCCCTTCGGCCCATTCCTCACCTGCTCGGCCTACCCGACCTGCCAAGCCCGATTCCAGATATGCCCCGCCTGCCAGAACCACCCCTTCCTCCCCAACCAGGACGGGTTCGCCTGCACCGGCGCCGACTGCCGGCACACGGCGATGGCCTGCAACCAGTGCGCACGACTGGACCTCCCCCGCTGGACCGGATTCATGATTCCCAGACAGGGCCGATACGGGACCTTCTGGGGATGCCGGAACTGGCGCAGAGAGGGCGGCTGTACCCACACACGCAACATCGCGTAACGCGTCCGTGAGCCTGGGCCCAGGCAGCCCCTCGACGATGGAGGCCAGCGCCCACTGCAGGCCCGCCAAGCGGCGCGACCTCATGGCGCACTACCGCCTCACGTGCCCGCACCCGGCGCCCCGAAACGGTCGGCGAGCAGCGACCGGCAGGTCGGAGCACGCCACCACCCCGGCGGCTCGCGCACCAACCGGCGGATCACCCTGTCCCGAGTCGCCCCCACCAAGTGGCGAGTACCAGATGCCCGGGGACTGGCAAGTGACACCGTTGTCCCGCCAGTCGCCATCCTCGGAATCTCCAGAGGGAGGGCCACCCACCCCTCCCCGGTGCCTGCTACCCCGGCGTCCGACGTCGGAAGTCCAGCCTCAGGGTCCAGGATCACGCGTTGGGGTAGCGGATCGTGACCCACGCCTGCTCGGGATTGCGGCGATCGCCCTCTGGACCGCAGGGTCCTGGCGGGCGCCGATGGAGAACCACGCCCCGGTCTTGGTGATCGCGGCGATGTCGGCCGGCTGGAAGTACCCGGAGTCGGCGCGGACCAGGATCTGGGCGCTCACCCCGGCCCGGCGGGTCGCGGTGATCACCGGCGCCGAGGTGGCAAATGGACGCCACCACCAGTTGCGCGTTGAGGCCCTTGACCTTCGTGTGCCCTACCGGGGCGTTCTGCTTTCGCAAGAACCATCATCCCAGTTCAGCAGGGTATTTCCCGCCTCATCGCGCGATGTCGCAGGCCACCCCGGACCACGGATTCAGACCTAGGCAAACAGCACAGCCCACGGTCACGCAAACCTTCCCGCGGCACCATCAGGGCAGCCGGAGCCTTCGTCAGTAGCAGCCCACATCAGTCACGCGCACTACGGCGGTACCCTCGGCGTCGCTGGCCACGAGGTCCACCTCCGCGCTGATCCCCCAGTCGTGGTCGCGAGCCGGATCGTCGAACACCTGCCGCACGACCCATCGGCCAGGCTGCTCGTCGATTAGCAGCAGGTGCGGACCCCGCGCGGCAGGCCCGGTGCCCAGCTCGGCGTGCTGGGCATGGTAGGCATCCATGGCGGCTCGCCACTGCGCGGCCCCCCACCCGGCCTCCGCGTCCAGCTCGCCCAACTCGTCCCACCGGCGCAGAGCAGCGAGCTCCACCCGGCGGAACAGCGCGTTGCGCACGAGAACCCGGAACGCGCGGACGTTCGCAGTGACCGGCGGCGGAGCAGATGCGCCCGGGCGAGCCACCACCGCAGCTGCGTCGGCATCGGGGTGCAGCAGCTGCTCCCACTCGTCGAGCAGGCTGGAGTCGACCTGGCGGACCAGCTCGCCCAGCCACTCGGTGAGGTCGGCGAGCTCCTCGGTGCGGGCCTCGTCAGGGACCGTGCGCCGCAGTGCCTTGTAGGCATCCGCGAGGTAGCGCAGCAC
>JBAVKY010000433.1:0-1806 GCA_049688555.1 Propionicimonas sp. | reverse complement strand
GGATCGCGTGGACGTACAGGGCGGAACCGCCCACCAGGATCGGGACGACCCCGCGGGCTCGACAGTCGGCGAACTGACGCCTGGCCATCCCCTGGAAAGCCGCGACGCTGGCCACCTCGGTGACGTCGAGGATGTCGATCAGGTGGTGGGGTACCCCTGCCCGCTCGCTGAGGGTTGGCTTGGCTGTTCCGATGTCCATGCCCCGATACACGAGCATGGAATCCGCGTTCACGACCTCCGCGCCGATACCGACTTCGCCCAATCGCCGCGCGAGCTCGACCGCGACCGACGTCTTTCCGCTGGCGGTCGGTCCGTTGAGGACGACGACGGGTAGTTCGGGCACCCTGCCATTGTGCCGTCAGAAATCATCTGGCCAGCCCCTTGGCACTTCGCCGTTCGGGGAGTAAGAAGGGATGGTCAGCCGTAGAGAGACTCCGGCGTCGCGAGAGAGAGGGGGTCGCATGGATATCGTCGAACAGATCAAAGGTGCCGTTGCGGGCCACGAAGACGAGATCGCCCAGAGCATCGACAAGGTCGGTGACGCTGTTGATCAAGCGACGGATGGCAAGTTTGCGGACCAAGTTGACCAGGCTCAGGGAATCCTGCAGGACGTGCTGGGCAAGGCCACAGGGCCCACCCAGTAACAGGTCAACGATCTGACCAACGACGAACCCAGGGGGTCGACCTTTCACGGTCGGCCCCCTGGTCTTTGCCCTCGACCTCTAGCCGGCGCTGGCCACGGACTGGCATGCCCAGGCTGATCGTGTTCTGAGAGGCGGCTGGCATGACCAGGTCTTGAGCGGCAGCCGCGTTCCTGGCTTGCCAGGCATCCCCGCCTCGGCTGCGACGCCACGACAGCAGGCCGCCGTCGGCGTTCAGGTGGTGCGGCGCTGCGTAGCTGATCTCGACCTCCGCGAAATCCCCGGGACGCGGCCGGTCCGTCGGGTCATCAGGCACCCGGACGTGAACCAGGCGGTTATCCCTGGCCCTACCCGACAGCCGCGCGGTCGCCCCGTCCTTGCGTCCTTCGCCGTCGGCGAACATGACCTCGACACGCTGCCCGACCAGCCTCTGGTTCTCCGCCCACGCGAGGTCACCAACCACCTCGACCAACCGCTCGTAGCGTTCCTGGACGACGCGCTTGGGAATCTGGTCGGGCATGGTGGCGGCAGGGGTGCCGGGGCGAATCGAGTACTGGAAGGTGAAGGCTGCGGCGAACCTCGCCTGCCGCACGACCTCGAGGGTGGCGGCGAAATCCAGCTCGGTCTCGCCGGGGAACCCCACGATGATGTCGGTGGTGATGGCCGCGTGCGGGATCTCCGCCCGCACCCGATCAAGGATGCCGAGGAACTTGGCGCTGCGGTACGACCGCCGCATGGCCTTCAGCACGGGATCGGAACCCGACTGCAGGGGCATGTGTAGCGACGGCATCACGTTCGGGGTCTGTGACATCGCACCGATCACGTCGTCGGTGAACGCCGCCGGGTGCGGCGAGGTGAACCGGACGCGTTCCAGCCCGTCGACGTTGCCGCAGGCTCGCAGCAGCTTGCCGAACGCCTGCCGGTCGCCGAACTCGACACCGTACGTGTTCACGTTCTGACCGAGCAGGGTCACCTCCTGGACGCCCTCGGCGACCAGCGCTTCGATCTCGGCCAACACATCACCCGGCCGCCGATCGTTCTCCTTGCCACGCAGAGTGGGGACGATGCAGAACGTGCAGCTGTTGTTGCAGCCAACGCTGATCGACACCCAGGCGGAGTAGGCCGAATCGCGACGCGTGGGCAGGGTGGAAGGGAAGCGTTCGAG
>JBAVKY010000432.1:0-3010 GCA_049688555.1 Propionicimonas sp. | reverse complement strand
TCCTCGGGCTCGGCGTCCCTGTGCTCGAGGGGTATGGCCTCACCGAAACGACGGCTCCACTGACCGGCAACCTGCCAGGTGCCAGCATGGCCGGCAGCGTCGGCATTCCCCTGCCGGGCAACACCGTGCGCATTTCGAAGGACGGGGAGGTCCTCGCCAAGGGGGTCGGGGTCATCACGGGGTACCGCAACCCCGCGGACGACGTCGACGCGTTCACCGACGGCTTCTTCCGGACGGGAGACCTGGGGG
Organism: Propionicimonas sp.; assembly: GCA_049688555.1. Taxonomy (GTDB): domain Bacteria; phylum Actinomycetota; class Actinomycetes; order Propionibacteriales; family Propionibacteriaceae; genus Propionicimonas. The sequence goes on along the minus strand of JBAVKY010000432.1, from coordinate 2,761 downwards.
AACTGGACGAGCGGGGGCGGCTGGTGCTGCGGGGTCGCATCAAGGACGTGATCATCACCTCAGGGGGCAAGACCATTTCCCCGTCCACCTGGGAGGGGTCGGTCGAGACCGACCCGCTTGTCGCCCACGCGGTCATGGTGGGCGAGGGAAAGCCGTACCTCGGTGGGCTGATCCTGCTCGATGCGGAGTCGGTCAGCGCCTGGGCGGAGCGAGAGGGGGTGTCCGGCCTGATGGGCCTGCAACCCCCCGTGGGAGGGGGGACCGTCCAGATCGAGGATTCTCGGCTCCTGGCCACCATCGGCAGGGCTGTCCACGCCGCCAACGCGCAACTCGCCCGCTCTGAACAGGTACGCCGGTTCGCCCTCCTGCTCACGGACCTGAGCGAGGCCGGTGGCGTGGTCACTCCCACGATGAAGTTGAAGCGCAAGGCCTTCATCGATCGCGTGCGGCAGGTCGTCGACACCCTCTACCGCGACCCGCGGAGCCACCCGTGAGAAACCGAGTGAGAGTCTGGCTCGTGAGCTACGGGGTAGCTGCCGTGGTCTTCTGGGTCATCGACCTGGCCTGGATCGCAGCGGTGGCGAACAACCTCTACCGAAGCCAGATCGGCCACCTACTCGCCACGCAAGCCAACGTCGGGGCGGTCGTCCTGTTCTACGTCGGGTATGTCGCAGGAATCGTGCACTTCGGCGTCCAGCCCCACAGGCCGAGCGCCACGCTCGGTCAACGTGTCGGCGGTGCAGCCCTGTTCGGCCTCTTCAGCTACGGCACCTGGGCGCTGACCGCCCTTGCCGTGTTGAAGGAGGTTCCCGTTCTGATCGCCGTGACCGACATCGCCTGGGGAGTTGCCGTGTGCAGCACCGTCACCGTGGTGACCGCGACCATCCTGCGCCGCACCCTGGCTGATCAAGGACTCGGTCGCGTCACCGATCAGTCCCGGGTCGACAACCCGCGCCGCATGCCCTGAGCCGACGTCGGTCGTGGAGGGAACCGGGCTGGGTCAGGGCTTTCGTCCCAACTGACCCAGCCCACGGGCCTCAGACAATCGCTTCCTCACGTCCCGGGACGATTGACGCCACGATGTCCGCCTCCAGCCTTTGCGACACGTTGAAGCTGTTTTGGACTGCTACGGTCATGGCCCCCGCCTGCCGGGCGGCCTCCAGGAAGCGGGCGTTGTCCTCGATGACGATCACCGGCGGAACGCAAAGGCGGCGCAGTATTTCCATTTTGTCTTCGCTGGGCGTTCTAGGCGCGATCGTCAACGAGTCGTCGAGACGCCACTTCCGCAAGAGACGGGCGATCGACTCTGGGTCCCCGTTCGAAACGATGAGTTGTTCGGCTCCCCGAGCTGCGAAGCGCTCCACCATCGAGGTGGCGACCCAGGTGGGTTGCAGCGTTTCGAGTGCGAGTTGAAGGTAGGCCTCCTGCCGCTCTTGCATCAGAGCGTCGATATCGTCGACCTCTGCGGGGAATCCCAATTCGATGAGGCGCGCCCAAATGCTCTGCTCTGTTCGTCCGACGAGTTCATCGAAGTAGCCGGGTTCGAGGTGATGAGATCTTCGTCGCGCGAGTTCCCGGTAGGTCTCATCGTGGAGCGGTTCCGTATCGGCTATCACGCCATCGAAGTCCCAGAGCACCCGTAGGGGTGCCCGCATCCCAGAAGCACTGTGTCGTGCCAAGAGTGCCTCGACTTGGTCGCCCAGGCGCGTGTGGTCAGTGATCACTGAGCCATCCATTCGCTCCGAAGTACTGCTGACTAGCTCTTTCACGTTACGGGTCGGTTGCGGTATCGGGTCACGAGCTCGGGCGCCGCGACCTGCATGCGTACTGGCGGCAGACCGGCGGCGAGGAGTTCCAGGTCGTCCAGGACCATGTCGCCGATCGACTGGAATGCGGCCGTGATGCCTCCGGCCCGGTGTCCTGAGATGACGACGTTCTCGACGGAGCGGAACGGGTCGTCAGCGGGCAGCGGTTCCACGGGCCAGACGTCGATGCCCGCGTAGAGCCGACCCGAGGCGAGTTCCGGTAGGAGCGCGGCGTAGTCGACGACGGCAGCGCGACTCACCAACACCAGCCGGGCCCCGTCAGGGAGCAGCGCGAGACGACGGGCGTTGAGGAGGTGTTCGTTGTCGCTGGTCACGGTGGCGAACATGAACACGAAACGGCTGCGCCGAAGCAGGTCGTCGAGATCCGTCGGTTCGACGTCCGCCTCTACCAGCACGGTTGCCGGGATCCAGGGATCGTAGACCCGGATGCGGGGGGAGAACGGGGTGAGCATCGGTCGCAGAGCGCGTCCGAGGTTGCCGAAGCCGATGATGCCGACGTTGGAATGGCGCAGCAGGACCGAGCCGACGTTGCCTTCGGAGACGTACTTCTCCTTGCCCACTCGGGCAGCCCTGTCCTCGCGACTGATCCCTCGGGCTAGATCAAGAGCAAGCCCGAGCGAGTATTCGGCGACCGCCTGGGAGTATGCCGGCCCGCAGCCGAGCACGCGGATGCCGCGCGCGAAGGCCTCCTGGTAGTCGACATTCGGGAAGAAGTTCCCCTCCACGTTGAAAATTCCACGCAGCTTCGGCGCGTGGGCGAGCGTCTCAGCGTCGAGGTCCGGCTGACCGATGACGGCTATCGCCTCGGGAAGGGCGCCGTGCCACTCTTCGTCGGAGGGATCGTTCTCGAGATCCACCACCGTGAAACGCTCGTGCAGCCGCGCCAAGGCCGAGGCTGTGAAGATCCGGTCGCGGCGCTGAGGTGCGGGCTTGAG
>JBAVKY010000431.1:0-18434 GCA_049688555.1 Propionicimonas sp. | reverse complement strand
GTCTTCCAGGTCGTCGATATCTCCGACTGGGCAGCCGACTCCGACGAGGAGCTCGGGGCGCGCGACAAGCTCTGGGTGTCATCGACGCCCAGGGAGGACGTTCCCGACGAGGTGCCTGACGCGCTCTGGAAGGAGGGCCGCCCGGGCGACAAGGTGACCGAGGCGAGGGCCGACCTCTGGGCCGAGAAGATCGCTGCGGAGATCGCCGCATTGATGGGGGTCCCTGCGGCAAAGGCCGACCTGGCCGAGCGTGGTGGCGTTTGCGGGGTGCTCAGCTGGCGCATGGCGGGCGCCCTCACTCATGGCAACCAACTCCTGAGCGTCGTCCACGCGGACTACCAAGCGCAATCGAAGGGCCGCGTGGCTGGGTACGACCTGCCATCCATCGAGCGGGCGCTTGAGCCGTACGGCGGCTGGGATGAATCCCTTGGCGCCTTCGACTGCTTCGCCGGCCTGCTCGTGCTGGACGCCCTCATCGCGAACACGGATCGCCACCACGAGAACTGGGGCATCATCGAGGAGACGCGACGCCTGGCGCCGAGCTATGACCACGGGGCGTCCTTGGGGTTCAACGTGCGCAAGCCGATGCGTGAGCGCCCGCGGGAGTACGCCGCGGGAGGCAAGTCGCGGCACTTCCCCTCACGCCTCACGCTGGTCGACTTGGCTGGCGAGGCCCTCGGGATGGTTGGCGCAAAGGTGGCAGCCCATTGGCGCGAAGCGGTTGCGCGGGTCGACACTGGGGACCTGAAGGAGATCATCGCCAGCGTTCCAGAAGACTGGATGTCAGGGGTCATGCGTACCTTCGTCCTGGAACTGGTCATTGAGAACCGGAGGAGGTTGCTGACATGACGCACGCAGTCCTCGATCAGTCGACCCCCGTGGAGCTCAGCGCGGTCGTGGGCTTCCTCGTGCTTCGCCAGGACCCAGACACCCGTGAGTATGCCGTCGTGGGTCGCCTCGACCGTGAAGGCGACGAGTACGTATTCCGCTATGCGCCGAGGGTCTCCGAGGGCCCCAATGCGTCGCCGCTGCCCGGGTTACCGGATCGCCGCCAGACCTACCGGTCCCGTGCGCTGTTTGCCACCTTCTCCAACCGGGTGATGACACCCCGGAGGGACAGCTACCAGGACTACCTCGGGCTGCTTGGTCTCCAAGGCGGTGAGCCTGAGCCATTTGAAGTCCTGGCGCGCACGTGGGGTACGCGTACCACCGATCGCATCCAGGTCCTGCCGATCCCACGCGTCGGTCCTGGCGGTCACCTGCAGACGCGGTTCCTCGTCCATGGCGGTGCACACGTCGACCCGGATGGGCGCGCCCTCCGTCGCGTTCGGGTGGGGGACCAACTGCAGTTGCGGCGCGAGCCGGAGAACCCGGTGGATACGAGCGCCGTCCTCGTTCTTCGCATGGGGGAGGAGGACCGGCTCGGCTACATCCCCAGGCCGCTCGCCCCATTCATCCATGCGCTGTGGGCGGCCAACGTCGAGCCCGTCGTGATCGCCGAGCACATCAACCTGCCTGGGGCACGGCTCGTCAGCAACCAGATGCGCCTTCTCGCGAGGCTCGAGGCGAGAGCCCCCGACGGGTTCGATGTGGAAGCTGCACTTGGCCAGGACGTCGGTCTGTAGCGTCATCGAAGGACTGCGGTAGGCCGACCGGCCCGCGCGGATACACCGAGGGCCTCCGACCCGATGCGGCCGGCACCACCGTGCGGTTGCGGGGCTGGTTCCGGGGTACCGTTTCTTGCCTGCGGGTCCTCCATACGCTACTGAGTAACGCAGCGTATGGTTCGGGTTGTGGTGGCGAAATCGAGCGCTGAGCGGCAGGCGGCCTATCGGGCCAGGCAGGGGCGTCGGGCTCAGGCGGTGCAGCTCTGGCTGGCGGATTCGGACAAGGGTGCGTTGAGGCGGTTGGCTCGCCATCGAGCGATGTCGCAGGCCGAGCTGGTCGCGGCGCTGCTGCGTCAGGCCGAGACTGAGGCGACGGCCGGGATGGACGACGGTCAGATCGACGACTACTTCGACACGTCGCGCCGTGCGCCGTTCGCCGGGAGCCTTGGGGTGCCTGACTGCCAACGCGTTACTGAGTGACGCTCCGGCTCGCCAGGCGGGGCCAGCGGTGGCGCACTGCCCGGTGACACGATCCGGATCAGTGGGGCGTCGGCACACCGGCCACGTTACTGAGTAACGCGGACGTGCTGCGGGAATTCGAGGGGCCTGCCATCCACTCTGCTTCTGGTCACGGATTGGTCACAAATGCCCCGGACTCCTGTGGATCATCATCCCCAGAGTGGACGACGCTGAGCACGAAACGCACGTCTTGGACGCCAGAAGACAGCCCGGATTCTCCTTGTAAACAGGGGGTTCCCGGTTCGAGTCCGGGCGTCGGCTCTGTATCGGTGCAGGTCAAGGGGCGGATCGGGCTCCACGGTGGGTGGTGCTCGGGCTTCGTTTGGCTACGGATTTGCCTACGATCCCGCCCTCGAGCCGTGATCGGACTCCCTCCGCGCCGCAAGACCGTACCTGGGAGAACGCCTTGGACGCTCTGGGCCGCGATGCACAATCTGCGCCTGCTCCGTTATCAGGAGGTGACGGGCTCCCGTGGACGTCGGGGTCGGGGGGCTCGAGGGCGCTCCAATCCCGAGATGGTGCCTGGGGAGTCCTCAGTTGCGCCGACTGATGCGATTCTCAGGCGTGGCGTCGGAGGACGACCCGGCGTGAGCCCCGACCGGCTGGGGCAGCCTAGCTTTCCGCTCTTGACAGACAGCGGGCAGGTCAACTGCTAGGTGGCTCGTACATGCTCACGCCCGAGTCGCGGCGAACCGGCTCCCGACCAGCGGCAACGAGCCCGCCCGATCGGATACCAAGGCCGGCATATTCGTCCCTTCGGTCGCTCAGCATGGCTGCGCTGCGCCGTATGGTCGAAGTGGTCAAGAAGGCTGTATGCGGTGAGCCGTCACGCTGGTCTGAGCTCGTGGACCGCGCTGGACGGCCAGGGGATTCGGTATGCGGCCTGTCCCTGTGCCGCGTACTCCTCGGGCTCAACGACCCAGACCACCCTCACGTCGCGGCCGTTGGTCTCGCCGCTGACAGCGATCATCTCGACACGGTCCCCGCGAGCGGTGGTGACTTCCACGCGTGTACCAGGTTGGATGCTCATGGATCGATTCTCGGTCATGCTAGACGCGGAGAGAAGAACTATCTTCTGCGGAAGGGCTTGTGGCAGGGCCTACGGCAGGATACTGTTGCCGCAGTCGGTCCCCGGTCCTGCCGTTGCCACAAGGAGTTGAGATGAGTGAGAACGGCCAGAACGCGTTCAAGCCGCCATACATGGCGTTCCAGACGTTCTGGAACTTCGTAGGCGACCTGTCGGCTCACCCGCTCCCGCCGCAGATCGACCGCTCGATGATGGCGTCCAAGTCTGGGACCGATCAGGCGAACCTGATCAACACCCTTAAGGCACTTGGACTCGTCGACGACGAGCATCGGGTCCTCCCTGGCTTGACGGCATTGACCGACGCCGACCCTGAGGCTCGATCGGCGCTGCTGGCCGACATCGTGCGCCGTGACTACGCCGCTGCGTTGGCGGTCGCCGACAACAACGGGACAGCCAGCCAGCTTGAGCAGTGCTTCCGCGACAGCTATGCCGTAGCGGGTGCCGACACACTGCGGAAGTCGATCACCTTCTTCCTGCACGCTGCCCGGGCCGCGGGTGTCCCGCTGAGCCCCCACTTCAAGCAGACCCGCGCAGGCTCGGGTGCACCTGGCCAACCGCGGAAGCGGCCCGTCAGGCGCAAGTCGAAGAACGGCATCTCGGACCCAGAGGTGACTGCCGCCCCGCAGCCTGCCATCCCCGACGCCTACCGCCTCGACGTCAGGCTGCGCACGGGCGGCACGATGACACTCACGGTGAACGTGAACCCGATCAGCCTCCGAGGCGAGGACCGCACCTTCTTCTACGACATCGTCGACAAGATGACGGACTACGAGCCCACCGACGTCGCTGGCCAGCACGGCGACTCAGAGGAGGGGCTCCTGGATGAGACCTGACAGGAGCTGGGTGGACGCTGCTGCGTCCACCCAGCTCGTCGTCCAGGCGGCTGCAACCGCCTCAACACGCCTCACCGTTCAGCGCGAACAGACAAGGACATCGTGATGCTATCGCTCCAATCGAGGGGGCTGGAATGACCAGTCTCAGAAGGACACTCAGTCCCCCAAACGAGCTCGCCCTCTTGCCCTTGGACGTATCTTGGGGATGCGAGCCGGTGACGTTCTCCGAAACCCAGGCGGTGCCGCCACTCTCCACGCGAGATCGGCGTGACGTCATCAACGGGCGACTGCTCGACGGACTGACGCTCGTCGGCTACTACGAGATCCCCAAGACCCTCAAGTGCACTGAGGTCCCCGAACGTCTGGTTGCCTTCACCGAGGCGGTCTCGAAGAAGAATGAGCCGGACCCGGACGCCTGGGTTCACTTCTACGAAGACGACTACAAGTTCACCAGGTTGTGGGCCCGGCCCGAGAAGTACTACGAGCGTCTCGGCGCCTACGCCGGTGTTATCAGCCCGGACTACTCCCTCTACCGGAACATGCCGACGGCCCAGCAGATCGGCCACACCTACCAGAACCAACTCCTCGGAGCGCGCCTCCAGGCCGACGGGGTCCACGTGATCGCGAACGTGAGGCTGAGCGGTCCGGAGTCCATCGCTTACGCGCTCGCCGGGGTCCCACCGCGATCGACACTGGCGCTCGGACTGAACGGCTGCACCAAGGAGAAGGAGAACCGAGCGCACGTGATCGAGGAGATCAGGCTGATCTGCGACTCCTGTGAACCGACGAGCCTCGTGGTCTACGGCAGCGACGAGTACGGCGTGCTCGACTACCCGCTGGCGAGCGGCATCGCGGTGCACGTGTACCCGCCCGACACCTTGCGGCGATCCAAGATCCGGGCGGCGGCGTGAGCAAGCCACGAAGCCGCCTGATCGGCAAGACGGACAGCGAGTTCCGGACCCTTCGTGGGTACACCACCGCGATCCACTTCGGCAAGCAGGCCAAGCACTTGCCTGGTCAACCGAACTACGACTCCTCGAAGTCGACCATCACGATCAGCATCCAGGAGCTGCAGCGCCTCGTCGAGCTCAAGTCCGGCACGGGTATCCGACGCGGCACCTATAGAGAGGTCGTCGACTTCGGCACTGTCATCGGCCTCCATCGTGACGGACCGAAAGCACCCGGCAGTCCGACGACCCGTGGAACGATCCACTACTCCAAGACCGGGGCGCACGTGGTGCCAGCTGAACCTAATCCCCCGAAGAAGAAGGGCCGCCGCTCATGAGCTTCTACTACCACCCCGAGGAAGAGCATCAGTACGGCGTCGTCATCGACTACAAGCACGCTCATCCCGATGCGCGCTACCTCGTGGAGTTCGGCGACGGTGAGGCGTACAAGTGCGCGTACGCCGACGCCTATGAGAGCGAGAACGGAGGGGAACTGGACATCGAGATGGACGACCCCCGCTACGACGAGTTCCACCAGGTCGTGTTCGAGGTGACCGAGGTCGTCCAGCGAGGCCGGCGTCCCTACAACGAGTGGCTCAGCCTCGACTACCGTGACTGGCCGGCGAAGATCACCGATGTCGACACCGGAACGGTCGTCTACCCAGCCTCGTGGGGGGCGGCGAGTGCCGGTTGAAGGTCCGCGATCCTGACCTGCGCCGGAGGACGAGTTCCTTGCCCGCGAGGTCGGGGACTATCCCGAATTCGGTGTATCTGGCCTGATCGCCAGCGTGTCTGGCGGGAAGGGTCTGTGATGACCGCAACAGTGGAATCCATGAGTCTGGCGACGAAGAAGAAGTCCGATGAGCTTCCCGGACACTGGCCGGAACCCGGCGCTGGCCGACGACAGCGAGTTCATCGTGGTGAACGTCCCGGCCGTGGTGCGGTAGGCGGCGATCGTGTTCTGTTCGGGCTCGGGAGACTCGACTTCCGCAGGCGCTAGGCGCACGATTCGGCGCCCAACGCCAACGCATACGCTGGACCTGCACAGTGCTTCTCGGCTGGTTGTCGACCCTGAGCGGTTCCCTGACGACCGTGAGGAGCTCAACGCGGTGAGCATGGGCGCGGTCTATGAGCGCACTACGGACCTTCGTGTCTTGCGTTCCACACGACGTCCGAGATGCAGCTCACTCGATGCTCAGGTCGAGCGCCGTGGTGCCGGCAACGAGGTGGTTCCCCTCACCGATCGTGTGGTCCACGAAGATCTTGAACCGATCAACCCGATGCAGGTGGACGAACTGCTCCGTCACCTCGACCGTGACGACGGCGCTCTGGCTGGGCTCGCGCCGGAGCTCGACGGTCAGGCCCACGTCCTCCGGGAGGTGGCTCGTTCCCGAGGCCACGGCCACGATGTGCGGCCGCAGCGACCACTCCACCGGGCACTTCGTGAGTGCCCAGTACGGCTCCTGCTGACAGTCCAGGTCCTCTTCGGTCACGCGCAGGGCGAAGGTGCCGACCCTTTCACGTCGACTGCGCGTGCTGAGGGTGAGCAGCTGCGGAGTTGCCTCCACACGCCAAGTTGCCGGCCTCACGATGATCGTGTGGCTCAGGTCCGCACCAGGGGTGTAGTCGTGCCAGCCGAACTGCGGATCGGCTGGGTCCACCGTTGCCACAGCGCTCGGGTCCGCGTCCAGCTCGGCGCCGGGGCGTCCAACCAGGTGCGCGGCGGAGTCCTCACCGGAGACCTCGAACGTGATCTGGTAGGGATCGGGCGCGCAGTTGTGCGGCTGGAACGATCCCCAGTAGTAGAAGCCCTGAGTGGGGTCGACCTCTCCCTGCAGGTGCAGGGGCTCACGGAAGACCTGCCCGGTGGAGAGGTTGCGGCCGTGGACGACGCACTCGACGCGATTCATCCGCCGCCCGACCTCGGGGACGTCGCCGTCCTTGATCGGGCCGAACAGCAGGAACACGTAGGCGGGTCTGTCGAGGCTCAGCTCCTGACGCGGGTGAACCATGGTCAGAGCGCGGACGCCAGCGCCCAGGACCCATCGCCCGTCGTACCGGGTGCAGTGGTCGGGGGCCTGGCGGTCGAGCATGCCGAACTCGAGGGGACGGGCCCCGGGCTGCCACTGCACGACCGTGAGCCGCTCCAGGATCGGAGGGTGGTTGACGATGTCGTAGAAGTGGCGCATGAGTCCCGCGCTCAGGCCGACGATCTTCGGCACGAGGGCCTTCGTCAGTTCGAGGTAGGGCGCCGGGTCGTCGCTCGTGGTGTCGATGGCCGGGTCCGCGTCGGGGATCGGGGGGATCAGGACCAGCGTCTCGCAGCCGAGCGCTGAGTCCAGGCCCCGGTTCGACGCCTCAGAGGTCGAGAGGTCGGAGATGGTCTTGAAGTAGCCGTCGTAGGTCGACGGCGGATCCGAGACGACTCCCTGCGAGTCGATGGCAGCGTCCACGTCGGAGAGCCGCCAAAGCGTGGTGCCCTCGATGGGGGCCCCGATGAGACGCTCGAATCCGACCACCTCAGAGCTCGCGCTGGCCCAGCATGCGGCCTCGGCCACGCCGAAGGCTGCCGCGGCACACGCCGGTGACCACGGTCCGAAGCACGCCAGGGCGGCGGCGGCAGCGGCCTCGAGCGCCAGGAACTCGCAGTAGTGGTAGGCGCTGTAGGCCTCCACCTCGTCCATGGAGCTGCCCGGATGCGCGACCAGCCGGGCGTGGTCGGGCTGGCCCTGGTCCTGAAGGAGGTGCACGACGTGGCCGAGCATCACGTAGGCCCTGCGCTTGCCGTCGAACGTGTAGGTGTTGTACTGCTCGATCGCGCGGACGAAGGTCAGCCGGTTGAGGGACTCGTCGATCCGTACGCCCCCGTAGCCCCAGTCACGGGCGCTGTAGAAGCGGCCGTTCACCAGGTCGTTGGCGTACGACGGGCATCCGGGGCGCAGCGCGAAGTACCAGCGATCCTCAAGACCGACGCCCTCCCCGCCGAAGTGGTTGTAGTCCCGGCAGTAGCCAGCCTGCTTCCAGTAGAAGTCCGGGTTGGTGGCGTACGCAGGGTCGGTGCTGAACCAGGTTCCGTAGAACGGGGGCATCACCGTCTCGTCCTCGTAGAACGCGCCGTTGACGATCGGGTGATTACCCGGGGACGGGTTGGCACCCAGGGCCGAGTCGTCGTAGCTGCTCTTCGACCACTCCTTCGCGAAGAGGTCGGCGTACCTGTTGTCCCCCTCCTTCTGCAGCAGTTCCAGCGATCTCTGCGCCCACCTGGCGTGGCAGACCCGCTGCGCCCATCCGCCGATCGACGGGAGAGTCAGCAGGAGCGCCGCGAAGGGAACCGACTCCTCGGGCACGTCCAGGCCGTCGGGCAACTCGGCGATCTGCTCCGACGTCGGCCGGATCGTCACGCGCATCAGTGGGTGCGAGTCCGCCCTTGCCGAGACGACGACCTGCATGTTGCGTGGATCCCGGCGTCCGAAGCGCAGCTCGACGTCGACGTGCTCGTCCCGCAGTCGCTGGGCCAACTCGGCGCGCCGCCTGCCGTCCTCCTGGCTGTGCGGCGGGCCGAGCAGGCCATCGACGAAGGACTGCGCGTCTTCGCGGATCGGAACCGGTGCATCCGGGACCTTCAGGACCCAGTCTGGGCCCTCCTCGACGGCGCCAGCCTGCGCCGCGTACCGCACAAGCTCGGCATCAGGAGGCAGGACGTATCCCGGAGGCGCTCCCCGCACGCGGAGCCACCGGTCGACGCCGACATGGCGCCCCAGCGCGGCGCCATCCCGCCAGAGCACCTCGGCCGTGTCTCGGTCGCGAAGGCCGAACCGGAGGGCGCCTCGATGCTCTCGAGGATCCACGACACCATCGACGTGCATCAGGTCCCGGAAGCCAGCACGTACGTGATACGGCCCGAGTTCACGCAGAGCGGTCAGCACCTCTTCGATGGGGAACTGCGTCATCACGCCACCTCCCGTGCGGTCCCAGCCTGCTGGGACTCCCGCCACGCCCGATAGGGCCGAAAGCCCTTCCCCATGAGCTCGTCACGACTGGCCGTCCCCCGTACCTGGCTGACAGAGCCCCGTTGTCCGCGGCATCGACGGTGAGCACCCGCCGCACTGGGTGCGCGAAGATGCTCCTCGGCGGCGTGCCAGCCTTGCCCGCCAACTCCGTCGCCCCGAGGAGGAGCCTCTTGAAACCGAGTGACGTTGTAGCCGAGCCCTTGGCTGTCACCACGGCGATGACGGTGGCGACCGCCGTGTCCGGCTCGCTGGCCACCGATCCCAAGTCGGATTGGTACCGGTCCCTGGACCTGCCGCCATGGCAGCCGCGGGGTTGGCTCTTCCCAGTCGTGTGGACTGCCCTGTACGCCGACATCGCGGCTACGTCGGCCAGTGTGATCAAGGATCTGCGTGCCCAGGGTGAGCAGCGGCAAGCCGCAGACTTCGGCACGGCTCTGGCGGTCAATCTGGCTCTCAACCAGGGCTGGAGCTGGACGTTCTTCAAGGCGCACAAGCTGGGGTCCGCGACGATCGTTGCAGGTCTGCTGGCGGGGAGCTCGATCGACCTGGCGCGGCGTGCCGGCGGCGCTGGAAGGGGCAAGGGTGTCGCGCTGGCCCCATACGCGGCGTGGTGTGGTTTCGCGACGCTGCTGACGGCGACGATCTGGCGCAGGAACCGCTGAGCTGGATCTGCTGCTCCCGGACGTGGCCGCCGACTGGGACGACGAGGCCAACGGCCACGGCCGGGCAGGTGGGGCGCCGCGGCTCGGCGCCTCCTACTTCTCGTCCAGGCAGCCGACAGTGCCGTCGTCGAGGTCGATGGACGAGTCGCTCGCCAGAGGGCAGTCCTCGTCCGAGGCGACGACGCTCGTGATCGTCAGTGTCGCCTTCGAGTCCGAGCACTCGACGAGGTTGACGTAGCCGTCCGCGTCCTCGGACCAGCACGTGCCCGTCGCCGTGTCGCTCGTCACCTCCAGCGGTGCGCGCCAGTGGATGGACGCGGCCACCGCGGTCCCGGCTACCAGGCACAACCCGAGCGCCATGGCGATCCACACCTCGGCCCCGACCCCGCGCCCGGTCGCGCGACCGGCCTCGCGGAACCGCGTGTACGCCGTCCAAGCGAGCTCAGCACACACGAAGAACCCGCCCCACCAGACGATCGTGCTGATCGTCGACAGCAGCACGACGACCGACACGAAGCACCCGACAGCGACGGCCCCGGCCAGGCGCAGCCACGCCGCCTTCCGCAGCTCAGCGACCGCGGTCGCACCCACGACATCCGTTGCCATGTCCAGATCTCCTTTTGCGGGGCCCTGGCCCCGCTGGCCAAACCCGACAACGCCCCCTGCGTCGCCGCGGCGCACTCCGGACCCGGTCGTTTCTGCCGAGAGGGGCGCTCCAAGAAGAGTGTGAGTGGACACCGGTGCCGTCACCGTCGGCGTTGTACCTACGCAAATGGGTCAAAGGGCCCCAGTCGGAGTGATCGGGGAGCCTGTGAGGCCCTGATCACCTGCGGGTGGGGTGGTCGGAATGGCCGGGATGAGGGGTGCCGGCGGCCATGCGATTGAGCCCAGCGGTGGCGTTGTGAGTGCTCGCTGGCGGTTGTCCGTTCTGCCCGCTGGTGGCCACGAGATCGCGGCCCCGAAGCGTACGTGCGGACGTGCCGGCAACGGTTGGGGTTGCCCGTTCACGGATCGGGGTAGACTGATCGTGCAGTGTGCGAACGCTGCCCAATGTCCGCGGCATCCGTCGCTGACGAGGTCGTCTGCTCTGGCGCCGCGACCCGGCGCCCCCTTCGCGAGATGGGCCAGCAACCACGGCCATCCCTCTGAAACGATCAGGACCTCCTTGACCAACCCCGCACGAGCGGCTGCTGCCGCGCGCACAGCCAACGCAGGGCGCGTTTCGGCGCCCCGCAGAACCGAGTCCCCCGCCCGTTCCTCGGCACCCGCAGCCACCGCGGCGCCAGCCCCCCTCATGGCACTGTCCGACCCGGCGAGCTTCGCGGGCCTGGGTGTTGCCCCGCCGCTTGTCGCGTCGCTGGCAGCCAAGGGCATCGGCACTCCGTTTCCGATCCAGTCCGCCACCCTGCCCGACTCCCTCGCTGGCCGTGATGTGCTCGGACGCGGCCGCACCGGTAGCGGCAAGACGATCGCGTTCGCGCTGCCCCTGGTATCCGCGCTCGCTGGCGGCCGGTCGGTGGCGCGCCGCCCCCGCGGACTCGTCCTCGTCCCGACCCGCGAGCTGGCAGTCCAGGTCGACGAGACGATCGCACCGCTCGCCGAGGTGATGGGGCTGCGGACCCGCACCATCTTCGGCGGCGTCGGCCAGAACCCGCAGGTCAGCGCCCTGGCCAAGGGGGTCGACATCATCGTCGCCACTCCCGGGCGCCTGGCCGACCTGATCAAGCAGGGCCACGCGAGCCTCGGGGACGTCACCGTCACGATCATCGACGAGGCCGACCACATGGCTGATCTGGGGTTCCTCCCCGAGGTGCGCCGTCTGCTCGACCAGACCCCAGCCGATGGGCAGCGGCTGCTCTTCTCCGCGACGCTGGACTCCGGGGTCGACGTCCTGGCGCGCCGTTACCTGCACGACCCGGTCACCCACGAGGTCGACTCGGCTGCCTCACCCGTCCCGGCGATGCAGCACCACGTCTTCAACGTCGACGCCGCCGAGCGCGGCGAGATCGTCAGCCAGTTGGTCGGCGGCCACGGCCGGACGCTGGCCTTCGCGCGCACCAAGCACCAGGCCAAGCGCTGGGCGCGCATCCTGACGGCGCAGGGAATCCACGCGGTGGACCTCCACGGCAACCTCAGCCAGTCCGCCCGCCAGCGCAACCTCGCGGCCTTCGCCGAGGGCCAGGTCCGGGTGCTGGTCGCGACGGACATCGCCGCTCGCGGGATCCATGTCGATGCCATCACGCTCGTGGTGCACATCGATCCGCCCGCCGAGCACAAGGCCTACCTGCACCGATCTGGCCGGACCGCTCGTGCGGGTGCCGCCGGTGTCGTGGTGACCCTCGCCACGCACGACCAGCGCCGGGACGTCGCGGAACTGATGCGCCGCGCCGCCATCAGTCCCACGCAGAGCCACGTCCGTGTCGGCGACCGGGTGATCACCGACATCGCCGGGCCCAGTGCCCCGCGTGTGGTGCTTGCCGATGCCAAGCCCGTCCCGGCCGAGCGTTCGGGGGGCGCCCGCTCGGGACCCACCACCTCCCCCAGGTCGCCCGGTAGCGGCTCACGAGGGTCGACCGGTAACGGCTCACCAGGGCCGGGCGGTGGCAGTGGTGGTCGCCAGCGGTCAGGGTCAGCTCCCCGACAGCCCGGCGTCGGGGCGGACCGGCGTTCCTCGCAGTCCCGTGCCCCGTCGTCGGGATCCACCGGCTCCCGTGCATCATCATCGGGGTCCACACCCGTGTGGTCCAGCAGCGGCGGCAGCGGTTCGTCGTCGCCGGCGCCGCGGCGCGGGCCACGCCGGGCGACCCGTCCTGCTGGACGACCGAACTCCGCGGCCTGACGGCAGACCGGCACGGATCGCGAGTTGGACGGCTCGATGTCCGATTCCACCGTTTTGTTTGCGCTTGCGCGGGTTCGGGTACTCCTGTGCCGGTGGCTCCGCCACCACTAGGCACCAGCTGGAACCCTCGCGCCCGCGAGATGACCGTGGATTGAGTTCGACATGACCGACCTGTACAGCCAGAACCCTTCTTCCCAGACCCTCGCCGCCGGCCCGGCGCCGACCGACCAGCCGGATCTGCCGGTTCCGCGGCGCTTCACCCTCGCCCAGTCGGCGCGCTCGTTGCGCCGCGCCCCCGTCAAGTTCTCGGGTCGGGTCGCCCGCTCCGAGTTCTGGTGGAGCCAGCTGCTCCTTGTCGCGGTGACCGGCATCCTGTCCCTCCTGATCTGGCTGGCCCGGGTGGTCGGGGGTTCGCTCGCCGTGGACCCCGTGCTGGACGGGCTGGAGTGGATCGCCCTGGTCAGCCTGCTCGTGATCACGATCGGGCTTGGCTCCCGCCGCCTCCACGACGCTGGCCGCTCGGGGTGGCTCCAACTCCTCGTCCTGATTCCCCTCGTGGGCTGGATCGCGCTGCTCGTGATGCTCCTGTTCCGGGGAACGCCTCGGGAGAACCGCCACGGCCCTGTCTCGCTGCCTGTTGGCACTCGCCGGTCCGGGGGAGTGGTCGCGCTCACCATCGCCGGGCTCGCGGCTGCCCTCGCGCTGGGCGTGGCCGTGTTCGGGACATCGACCACCGCCGCGCTCGGTCCCAACGCGGCCGGCGTGGCGGGCACGTCGTTCCCGCTCGCGCTCATCAGCGCCACCCCAGAGCCGGCCGCGCCGATCGACCCGACCATCACGGCGCAGCAGGTCGGTGGCTGCTGGTCCACGTATGACGCGCGCGGGATGATCGAGCCCGTTGCCTGCGACGCCTCGAACGCGGGCTACGTCGTCACCGCTGTCGTCGACGAGGGCGGCTGTCCCGGCGCTTCCGTCGAGGGCCAGGACCCCGCGGAGTACCTCTGCTTGGCCGAGCGGGAATGACGCCACTGCGCTGATGCGGCCTCCGTCGCGGAGGCAACGTGGGCCCCTGCCGGCTTTCCGGCGGGGGCCCTTCCCGCTGTCGGGCCTCCCTGCTCCGATCGGGCTAGCCTCAATCCTGGAGGCGACGAAGTGGCCCAGAGGACGAAGAAGCGTCTGGCCCTCGGCGAGCAGCCACGGGAGTGGCTACCCGTCCGGAAGTGGCTGCCGACGTACAAGCGTGAGTGGCTCAAGGGCGACGTGACGGCGGGGGCCGTGGTCGCCGCGCTGGCGATCCCCCAGTCCCTCGGTTATGCGACCATCGCCGGCCTGCCGGTGCAGATCGGCCTCTACTCTCTGCCGACGGTGCTGGTGTGCTACGCGCTGCTGGGCACGTCCAGGCTGCTGATCGTCGGCCCGGTGTCCACGGTGGCGGTGCTCACGGGCTCGCTGATCGTCGGGTTCAATCCCGCGAACGAGGCCGAGGCAGTCGCGATCGCCGCCTCCATGGCGATAGCCGCAGGGCTGTTGCTGATGGTGGCCAGTGTCCTGAAGGTCGGCTGGGCGGCGGAGTTCCTGTCGAAGCCGATCGTGACCGGATTCGTGTTCGGCCTGACCATCCTGGTGATCATCGGCGAGCTGCCCAACATCCTGGGCATCCCGGTGCCACCCGGCGATGTGCTCTCCCGGATCCAGGACCTTGTCACTGGGCTGGACGAGATCCACACGCAGACGTTCGTCGTGGGTGTCATCTCGCTGGCGATCATGTTCGGCGGATCCAGGCTGTCCCGGCGGGTGCCGTGGGCCCTGGTCACGCTGATCCTGGGCTTGGTCCTGTCGAATGTGCTCGACCTGGCCGGCAAGGGCGTCAAGGTGGTCGGGACCGTGCCTCAGGGGCTGCCCACCCCATCGATCCCCGAGCTCTCGGTCGACCAGCTGTCGGGGATCCTCCTGGCCGGCGGCGCGATCGCCTTCGTCGGACTCGCGGAGGGGCTCAGCGCCGCGCGGCTGTTCGCCACGAAGAGTGGGGAGCGGATCGACGCCAACCAGGACCTGCTCGCCTTCGGCGCAGGCAACCTCAGCTCCGGCATCTTCGGCGGGTTCGGCGTCGCCGGCAGCCTGTCCAAGACGGCCGCAGCTGACCGCTCAGGCGGTCGTTCCCAGGTGACGGGGTTGTCCACGTCCGTCATCGCCATCGTGACCATCCTGGTGTTCGCGCCCATGCTGTCCGCGCTTCCCAAGGCGGTGCTGTCCGCCATCGTCATCCATGCGGTCTGGGGACTCATGGACGTCAAGGCGATGCGTCGCTACGCCTTCCTGCGCATCAACGACATCGTCGCGGCCTGCGTCGCCGGGATCGGTGTCCTGGCGTTCGGTCCCCTCCAGGGACTGCTCCTGGCGATCGGGCTGTCGGTGTTCGGCCTGGTGTATCGGTCCAGCCGGGTGGATGTCGAGGTCATGGGGCGGGTTCCGGGGGAGAAGGCCGCGTGGGGCAGCATGCGCAACCACCCCGAGCGCCACCCCGTCTCGGGTGTCCTGGTCCTGCGCGTCGATGTCCCGCTGTTCTGGGTCAATGCTGCATCGGTGAAGGACGCGATCCTTGCCCGGGTCGATGGTGTAGTGCAGTACGTCGACGAGGACATCGTGGCTGTCATCGTCGACATCGAGGGCACCAACCAGATCGACACGACGACAGTGGACATGCTCGATTCGTTGCTGACTGCCCTTCGGGAGCGGGGGGTGGACCTGTACCTGGTGCGGGTCATGTATCAGGTCAGGATCGTGCTGCGGCATTCCGGATTCGTGGCCAAGATCGGCGAGGACCACATGTGGCACTCGATCAGCCAGGGTGTCCGCGAGGCGCGCATCCACTACGGGCTCAAGGAGGGCGTCGTCGACGCAGCCGGAGGCTATGACAGCTCGGCTGAGGAGCACGAGGAGCGCATCATCCCGACGTACTTCACCGATGCGAAGCTGGCTGCACTGGCTGAGATGGCGCCGCCCGCGGAGGGGAGGGCTCCGGTTGAGTCTGAGGCAGAGGCGGAGGCGAGGAGGGCCGCGGTAGAGGTGGCCGAAGCGGCCGAGGACGCCGAGGAGGAGGCGCCGACCCGGGCCACCCCAGCCGTGGAGATCGCTGAAGCCCGGGGCACCGCGGCAGCTGCGGAGATGACCGAGGCCCAGTATGAGGCGGAGTCCGAGGAGGAGATCGCGGCCGAGATCGAAGCGTATGCCGACATCGAGGCTGAGGCTGCGGCAGCGGGGAGGGCTCCGGCGGCCGACGTGGAGGACGAGGAAGCCATGGAGGCTGAGGTGGAGGCCTACGCCGAGATCGAGGCCGAGGCGGAGGCCGAGGCCGCGCGGGCGAGAGTCACCCGCCCCGAAGGGGAGCCCGGAGCGCCCGGACCGGCGGCTTCTGCTGGCAACTCGTAGGCAGGGCCCTTCGGCCCGCGAAGGCAGTCCCTTCGGCGGCCGCCTGCGCCGTCCGGGGGGCTCATCCTTGCCTGTGGCCCGGAGGCGCAGGCTACCGGTGTGAGTAGGCGGGGGGCAGGAAAGGCCGTGAGCTCTGCGGAACCGATGGCCGGTTGGTATCCGGACCCTGCAGACGCTAGCCGGGAGCGGTTCTGGGACGGGGGGCGCTGGCGCGAGAGCTCCCGTCCGCGGGAGGCGCTGCCGGTGCTTCCGTCGGGCTGGGAGCTCTTGGGTGACCCGGACGCCGCGCGGCGGTCGAAGACGCGGAAGAGGGTCGCGATCGCCCTGGGCTTCATCGGTGCTGTTGAGCTCATGGCGGCCCTGGCCGTGCTGGTGGCCCCGCTCGTCGACGGCACTCCGGCGGGGTACAACATGTGTGGGGTGGACACGTCATGGCGGACGTGGTGCTGGGACGAACACTACGGCGCGGGGTCTCCGGGAGACATCCCCGTGGAGGTCGGGGGTCGCCCCGAGCCCAACCTGCGCAACGTTCCGTGGAGTGATCCAGTACCAGTGGGCGGCGGGCACACGTTCACCACGATCACCAACGACTTCACGATCGCCTGCGCGCTGGACACGTCCGGGAGTGCGTGGTGCTGGACGGGGCCGCAGCGTGACCACGACCCGTCCGAGGCGGACGAGGACTACCGGGACACGCCAGTAGCGGTGGCCGGCGAGCATACCTTCGACAGGATCACGACAGACGACGAAGGCGTATGCGCGCTGGACACGTCCGGGAAGGCGTGGTGCTGGGGAGATGACGCCAGTAGGCCTGCGGCGGTGCCCGGCGAGCATACCTTCGCCAAGATCGGGGGGTCGTGTGCCCTCGACCATTTCGGGAAGGCTTGGTGCTGGGGCTCGGGATACCGGGGTCAGCTGGGCAATGGCGAACCGGTTGACGACTACGCCAGGACCCCGGTCCCGGTGGCCGGAGGGCACTCGTTCACCGAAATCGTCCAGGTGGATCGCTGGGCCAGCTCATACACGTGCGCGCTGGACACGGCCGGGAGTGCGTGGTGCTGGGGAGAGGACGACAGCGGACAGCTCGCGGACGGGGACACCTCGGGGTCGACCAAGTTCACCCCGGTCCCTGTGGCCGGCGGGCACACGTTCCTCACCATCACCGACAGCGGCCAGGCCTGGTGCGCGTTGGACGACTCGGGGAGCGCGTACTGCCGGCACTGGTTCCACTCGCGGTGAGCCGTCCACAGCCAGGCCCAGGACCGATCGCCTTCGTCTTCCCTCGCGTCCTGGCGAAAGTCGTTGTGGGGCTCAACGCCGCGGGTACGGGCGTGCGGGGACTGCCGGGCAGCGCGTCGGTCAGTATAGGTTGCGCCCGGGAGGTGCAGCATGCAGCCACGAGCCTCAGAGATCAGCATCGGCCGGGGAGTCCTGCAGGCGATCTTCGCCGTGTTCCTCGGACTCATGATCGCGGCCGTTGTCGGCGTCGGTGTGTACACGTTCCACCCCAACCGGGCTGACACGACGCAGGAGCAGATCGACGAGCTGTATGCCGAACGCGGTCGGATCGACGGCTGCGGCGCCAACTCGCCCAGTCAGTGCCGCTCGTGGGATCAGCTCAGCCAGGGCGAACGCCAGCAGGTCACTGCGATCGACGCGCACGTGGCCGCCCTGCAGGGGGAGGCCCGGTCCCAGAGGGAAGCCTGGAGCCAGAGCACGAGCATCATCCTCATCAGCGTCGCGACCGTTCTGATGGTGATCTCGCTGCTGCTGGGTGAGTCGCTGACGGTCCTCAGCAACGGGATCCTGCTCGGGGGTTTGTTCACGATGCTGTACGGGGTCGGCTGGGGCATCGCCTCGGGCAACTCCCTCACGAGGTTCCTCGTGCTCGTCGCCGCGCTGGTGGTGTCGCTGCTGTTGGGGTACTTGAAGTTCGCCCGGAACCGGGTCGGTCGAGCGACCGGACCGGCACCGGCAGCGACGGCGGGGCTGCCGCTGACCGCGGGCGTGTCGCTGGCGCTCGATCCCAGCGGCGTCGTGGACGACCTGGCCGCCCGGGTGACGAGCCTGGAGCTGCGCCTGACCCGCGTGGCGACCCTGCTGGCCGAGGATGGTGCATCGCCGGAAGCGGAGTCCCCACGCGCGTAGTTGCGCCTAGTTGCACGTCGATGGCCACGCCGGGCAGCGGCCCTCAGGTTGGGCTACGGCCTGCCTTGACCCCGGCCCGGGCGCGGTCCGCAAGCGGCCAGCGGAACCCGGTCAGGCGAATGCAGGTCTGCGGATTTCAGGGATCTCCCCCATCCGGGGGCGAATGGGCTGATCAGATGTGGATGGTGGTTCCGTCGGGTCGGATGGTTTCGATGGTGGTGCCGGTGGTGTTCCAGCGCAGTTGGTAGCCGTGCTCGTGGACCATCTTGTGGTGGTGATTGCAGGTCAGGGCCAAGTTTCGTTCCTCGGTGGCGCCGCCGGCCTCCCAGGGGATGAGGTGGTGGGCTTGGCAC
>JBAVKY010000430.1:0-6090 GCA_049688555.1 Propionicimonas sp. | reverse complement strand
ACCCGGACCGCTACCCGGTGTGCCCTGAATGCAAAGAGATCTGGGCATCCTTGCAGCCCGGGGACGGCGCAGCTGACTGAGTAGCCCCACCCCGTCCTAGGATGACGCCATGGCGACCAAGACCCTCATCGTGCTGCGACATGCCAAGTCGTCGTGGCGGACCACCGAAGCCGACATCAACCGTCCGCTGTCGGATCGCGGGGAGAAGGACGCCGCCCGGGCGGGCAGGATCCTGGCTGGCTACGACCTCAGCGTCGTGCTGTGCTCCTCGGCAACCCGCGCCCAGCAAACCTGGCAGCACGCCAGGTCCGGTGGGGCCGCCTGCACTGACGTCCGCGTCTCCGAGGCGATCTACCACGCCTGGCCTGGCGAGCTCCTCGGAGAATTGCGTGAGCTCTCCGAGGCTCAGCCAGCGGTGCTGCTGATCGGCCATCAGCCGACACTGAGCGACCTCGTGCTCGGTCTTGCCAAACCCTCGCATCTGACCCGCGCGGTCGCGGAACATTTCCCGACCTGCGCCCTGTCGGTACTGACCTACCGCGGCGCCTGGAAGACCCTCGACGAAGGCAAGGCCACCCTCAAGCGCTTTGAGATCCCACGCGACTGAGCCTTCAGTAGCGGTAGCTGTCGGGCTTGAAGGGCCCCGACTCGGAGACGCCGAGGTAGGCGGCCTGTTCGGATGTGAGCGTCGACAGTTTCACCCCGAGCGCATCCAGGTGCAGCCGCGCGACCTGCTCATCAAGGTGCTTGGGCAGGGTGTGGACCCCGACCGGGTACGCCTCGGGCTTCGTGAACAGCTCGATCTGGGCGAGCACCTGGTTGGTGAAGGAGTTGCTCATGACGAAGCTGGGGTGCCCCGTGGCGTTGCCGAGATTCATCAGACGACCCTCACTCAGCACGATGATCGCCCGGCCGTCCGGCATCACCCAGCGGTCCACCTGCGGCTTGATCGGCGAGCGCACCACCCCGGGGAGCTTCGCCAGGCCTGCCAGGTCGAGCTCGTTGTCGAAGTGACCGATGTTGCCGACAATGGCGAGGTGCTTCATCCGAGTCAGCTGGTCGGCGGTGATGACGTCCACGCACCCGGTGGCCGTGATGTAGATGTCCGCCACGGGCAGCGCGTCCTCGACCGTGGTGACCTGGAATCCGTCCATCGCTGCCTGCAGTGCGCAGATCGGGTCGACCTCGGTCACCAGAACCCTGGCACCCTGACCGGCCAGCGCGGCCGCCGCTCCCTTGCCAACATCGCCGTAACCGCACACCACGACGACTTTCCCGCCGATCAGGACGTCAGTCGCCCGGTTCAGGCCGTCGATCACCGAGTGCCTGATGCCGTAGCGGTTGTCGAACTTGCTCTTCGTCACGGAGTCGTTGACGTTGATCGCGGGGAACAACAGCGAATGGTTGGCCGCCCTCTCATAGAGCCGGTGCACACCCGTGGTGGTTTCTTCGGTGACTCCGAACACGCTGTTGGCGACAGCCACCCAATCGGTCTGGGAGGCGCGCAAGGTTGCCAGCAGCACGCCGTGCTCCTCCGAATCGGCCTCTCCGGTCTCAGGGACGACGCCCGCTTTGGCGTATTCGACACCCAAATGGACGAGCAGCGTGGCATCCCCGCCATCGTCGAGGATCATGTTCGGCGACTCACCATTGAAGTCGAAGATCTTTTCGGTGCATTCCCAGTACTCCGCGAGGGTCTCACCCTTCCAGGCGAAGACGGGCACGCCGCGAGGGTCGTCCACTGTCCCGTCGGGTCCCACCACGACGGCAGCCGCCGCCTGGTCTTGGGTGGAAAAGATGTTGCAGGAGGCCCACCGCACCGTCGCGCCGAGGGCCACCAGGGTTTCGATCAGCACTGCGGTCTGCACGGTCATGTGCAGTGAGCCCGCGATCCGGGCGCCCCGCAGCGGCTTGGTCTCGCCGAATTGGCGACGCATCGCCATCAGTCCGGGCATCTCGTGTTCGGCAAGCGTGAGCTCGGTGCGGCCGAAGTCAGCCAGGTTCAAGTCAGCGACGCGGTATTCCATAACCGGTGAGCCTACGTGATGCGTAGGGTGACGTCGCGCGCGGCCGACGGTGCCTTCCGTTAGCGGGGGACGGTGGCCGTGTCGATGTCGGGCTCGAGGTACAGCGCGGTGACGATCGGTTCCGCGGCCCGGATGGCGGCCTCAGCGTTGTTGATGACCTCAGCCACCCTGGCAGCGTCCAGCGTGGGTTCGACGGCGATCTTGGCGGCCACGAGGACCTCATCCGGTCCCAGGTGCAGCGTCTTGAGGTGGATCACCCGATCCACTCCGTCCGCGTCGTCGAGAGTCCGGCGGATCCGCGCCACCGCTTCCGGTGTGGCGGCCTCACCCAGCAGGAGGCTCTTGGTCTCAACCGCCAAGGTGACTGCGACACCGATCAGCAGCAAGCCGATCATGGCCGTACCGACCACGTCCCAAATCCCATCGTGGGTCAGCAGAGTCAACCCGACACCCATCAGAGCGAACATCAGGCCCAACAGCGCGGCAAGATCTTCCAGCAGAATGACGGGGAGCTCGGGCGACTTCGCGGTGCGGATGAACCGCCCCCAGCTCTGCTGTCCCTTGGCCGGGGTCGATTCGCGGATCGCGGTGCGAAACGAGAACGACTCAGCGATGATCGCGGCGACCAGGACGACGATCGGAACCCACCACCACGGACCTTCCAACAGTTCGTTGGGATGGCCGGCGGCGATCTCCTCGTACTTGTGGATGGCCTCGTACAGCGCAAACAGTCCACCGAGAGAGAACAGGATGATGGAGACCAGGAAAGCACTGATGTAGCGCTCTCGACCGTAGCCGAACGGGTGTTCCTCGGTGGCTTCCTTCTTGGCGCTTCGACCACCCCAGAGCAGCAGAATCTGGTTGCCGGTATCCGCGACGGAGTGGACGGCCTCGGCCAACATGGACGACGCCCCGGTCAATGCCCACGCGCCGAACTTGGTCACCGCGATGAAACCATTCGCGATCAGCGCCGCCACCACGGCCTTCGTCCCACCATGAGAGCTCACACGGGCGATTCTGCCAGAGTCAGCGCCCCCGTCCGAGCCGGGCCAACTGGCGGCTCTCAGGACTCCTGGCTGAGCCCGATCCGCAGGTAGGCGGCCGCAAACAGCCCCTTCTGCAGCACCGAGGCGTATCGCTCAAGCGGGGTGCCTCTGCTGTGGGCGACCCGAGAGATCAGGACGTCGCGCGCCAGGGCCATCGAGACCAGAATCTCCCTTTCCTCGGCCGCTGACTCGTCGTCTTGGTCATCGTCGATCATGACCAACCCAGGGCGTGTGGACTGCGTCGCATCCTCGAACGGATCGGCGAACACGTCACGGGGGGCGACACCCGCCAGGATCGGCCGCAGTGCGCCGGCGTCCGCGGACAGCACGACCCGGCCACTGGCCTCGCGCAGCGCCTCGGCAACCCTGCGGCTGGCGCGAGCGGCCAGGATGGAACCGCCCCAGACCAGTGGCTGCGCATCGGCGAGTTCCAGGGCCATCGCCTTGGCGGGGTTCTGGGTGACATCGAGGGCCGGGGACGAATCCTCCGCGACCCGATCCATGGCGTCGGCGACCAGCCCGGCCTCCACGCTCGGGCCGAGGCCCAGCCGATGCAGGGCGGCCAACGTCACGACGGCCGCGGCCAGTGGGTCACCGGTCGTGGTGGGCAACAAGGTGGTGGAACGCGACGCCGACTGGCGGGCCAGTGGCGAATCCTGTGGGCAGGCAACCACCAGCCTGGATCCACGGCGGACGGCCTCGAACGCGGCGGCGAGGGACAGCCGATTGCCGCCGCCCATCACCACCACGATGTCCAGTGGCCCGACCCAACCCGGCAACCCGAGCCGCGGCCAGGCCATGAACGGTACGGGGCAGGTCGGCTCCAGCACCGCGCGCAGCAGGCGCGATTCCGGCCCGAAGGCGATCACGGCCCTCGGTCGCTCGGTGTCATCGAGCGCCAGCAGCGCCGCTTCCGCCTGTGTCGCTTCTCGGCGCACTCGCGCGCCGGCCTCGGCGATGGGCCGAAGCACCCGGTCGTGGTCCCGCAGCACCTCGGGGTCGCTGAGGCGTGCGTCGTCGAAGCTCCCGGCGGTCATTCGACCGGCGCACTCGTCCGACGCGCCTCGTCCACGAGTAGGACGGGGATCCCATCACGCACCGGGTAGGCCCTGGCGCAGCCGGGAAGGGTGCAGACCAGTTCGGAAGCCTCGTAGTCCCACGCCAGCTTGGTGTGACACGACGGGCACACCAGGATGTCAAGGAGTTCCACGGGCAGTTCGCTCATCGGTGTTCCTCTCGAATCATCCTCAGCGCGCGGTCTCGCAGCGACGCCATGGTCTCGGCGTCCCTGGCTTCGACGTTGAGCCGCAGCAGTGGTTCGGTGTTGGACGACCGGACGCTCACCCACCAGCCGTCACCACGGACCTTGAGGCCGTCCACCCAGTCGATGACGCCGAGCCCGTCGAAGGCGGCGGCCACCCGTCGGGCCGTGTCCTGCGGATCGGCGACCGTGGTGTTGAGCTCTCCTGAGGAGGCGTACCTGGGCAGGCTGGCCCCCAGCTGTGACATCGGGGCCTCGCTGCGTCCGACCAGGGCGAGCATGTGCAGGGCGGCCAGCATCCCGGTGTCAGCCCCCCAGAAATCACGGAAGTAGTAATGCGCCGAGTGCTCGCCTCCGAAGATGGCGTCATGCTGTGCCATCAGCGCCTTGAGGAAGGTGTGGCCGACCTTGCCGACCACCAGCCGCCCCCCGGCCGCCTCGACCACCTCGGCGACGCTGGCTGAGGTGATCGAGTTGACGACGATGGCGGCTCCGGGCTCACGGGCGAGTTCCGCCCGAGCGATCAGGGCGGTCACGACGGACGGATCCACCACGTCACCCTGCTCATCGATGATGAAGCAGCGGTCGGCGTCCCCGTCGAAGACGAAACCCAGGTCTGCCCCGTGGGCGCGGACGGCCTCCTGGGCGTCCACCAGATTGGCCGGCTCCAGGGGGTTGGCCGGATGATTCGGGAACGTGCCGTCGAGGTCGAGGTAGAGCCCGATCACCTCGACGAGTGGCCCGAGGACGGCAGGGGTGGTGTGCCCCGCCATGCCGTTGCCAGCGTCCACCACGACCTTCAGCCGTCGCAGGCCAGTCAGGTCGACCAGGTTGTGCAGGTGGCGCGCGTAGCCGGGCAGGACGTCGAACTCGCGCAGGCCGCCCGGGTGCGCCGCGGAGGGGACCTGCTCGGCGCTGAGTCGCACGATAGCGGCCATCAGGTCCGGCGTGATCGGCGCAGCATACGGAAGGCAGAACTTGATGCCGTTGTAGCCCGCCGGATTGTGGGACGCCGTGAACTGCACTCCGGCAAGGCCCAGCGCGCCGGAGGCATACCACAGCTCATCGGTGCTCGCCAGCCCCACATCGACCACGCTGGCGCCCACCCGCATCGCCCCCTCGGCAAACGCGAGGCTGAGCTCACGCCCCATCACCCGCATGTCGCGGCCGAGGACGAATTCGGAGCCGGCGAGGTCGAACGCCGTGGCGAAGGCTGCCCCCAACGCCCTGGCGCCGTCGACGTCCCATTCCGGGTCATCTCCGATCACCAGGCCGCGGATGTCGTTCGCCTTGAACACCTGTTTGCGGATCATGGGTTCAGCCTAGTGGGCGACCGATTCCGGATCGGCCACGATCGCCAGGTGCCCTTTGCGACGGGTGACCAGGAGCTCAGCGGCAACAGGCTGCGCGGACCCAAGTCCTACCCGACGGACGGCGTCCGCCAGGGCCATCAGGTCGTCAGAACTGGCACGCGGCGAATCCAGGTCGCCGGGCAGCCGGATCGCTTCCCAGCCCCGGGGGACGATCAGGGTGGCGGAATGCCCGCGGCACAAGTCGTAACAGCCCGGCTCGGCGCGCAGCGCGAGGGGCCCCAACACCGCCGTGGAGTCCGCGTAGACGAAGGTCAGCGTCGCCACTGCGGCCTCCGAGCAGGTCGCGCGGGAGCAGCGGCGGTTGATCACCCCCTCACGCTACCCGCGGCACCCCCCGCCGCCGTGGACCTCTCCCGCGCCACCCCCGACGTGTCTCCCACCCC
>JBAVKY010000429.1:0-8056 GCA_049688555.1 Propionicimonas sp. | reverse complement strand
ATGCCCTTGAGGTGCTGGGCGGTTACGACCTGGTCATCGACGCGGTCGACAACTACCCGACCCGTTACCTCATCTCCGACACGTGCGCCACCCTCGGCCTGCCGGTGGTGTGGGGCGCGGTGCTGGTCACTCGGGCGCAGGTGAGTGTCTTCTGGAGCCGCCCGTCGACCCCAGAGGGCCCAGTCCCCGGGATCACGCTGCGCGACCTGCACCCGGCACCACCGGAGGCCAGCAGCTGGGTCACCGCCGCCCAGGTGGGGGTATTGGGCGCGCTGTGCGGCCAAGTGGGGGCGCTGCTCGCCAACGAAGCGATCAAGCTCATCACCGGAGCCGGCGACACCCTGTTGGGCCGGGTGTGGTACCTGGATTCGATGACGGCCAGGGTGGCCGAGATCCCGCTCAACCCCAGGAGGCAGCCGTGACCGACCAGCCCTTCACCCATCTGGACTCCGCCGGGCAGGCCAGGATGGTCGATGTCACCGGCAAGCCGGTCACGGTTCGCAGCGCCACCGCTGAGGGCACGGTGCGGTGTCCGGCTCCGGTGATCGCGCAGTTGCGGGATCAGAGCGTGCCCAAGGGCGACGTCCTGGCGGTCGCCCGAATCGCCGGTATCGCCGCTGCCAAGCGGACCCCGGAGCTCCTGCCGCTGGCCCACGTGATCGGCGTGCACGCGGTCCAGATCGATCTGGCCGTCGTCGACGAAGGGGTCACCATCAGCGCGACCGTGCGCGCCGCCGACCGCACCGGGGTCGAGATGGAGGCGTTGACCGCGGTGGCGGTCGCGGCGCTGGCGGTGGTGGACATGATCAAGGGCCTGGACAAGGCCGTGGAGATCGACAACATCCGGCTGGTGGCCAAGTCCGGTGGGCGTTCCGGTGAATGGCGGCGGCAGGACTGATCGCCCTCACAACCCGGACCACCGGTAGCTGCCGTCGGCTTCGAATTGCTGCTTCCAGATCGGCAGCTGGTGCTTCACCCGTTCCACGACCCGCTCACAGACCGAGAAGGCGAGCTGCCGATGAGGGGCCGACACGGCCACCACGAAGGCGTAGTCACCCACCGCCAGGTGACCTATCCGGTGGGCGGCGGCAACTGCGCACTGCCCGTCCGGGTCGCTGTCGCTGAGCACCGCCTGCACGATCTGGCCCATCCGTTCCGGGGCTGACGGGTGGCAGGTGTAGTGCAGGGAAACAACCTCTCCGGCCGCCTGCCGATCATGGTCCCGAACCACGCCGAGGAACATGTTCACGGCACCGGCTTCCGGGCGGCTGACCAGGGCGAGCAGGTCCGCCTGGTTGATCGGGGTGGCGGTGACCTCGGCCAAGCGGATGCCGATCATCAGTGGTCGGCCCCCGAGAGTTGGTCCAGCGCATGCTGGACCATGGGCAGCAGCACCTCGATGCCTTCCCGCACCGCCTTCGGGCTGCCCGGCAGGTTCACGATCAAAGCGCCGGGGGAGTGCGGCGAGGCGTCCACCACACCGGCCAGCCCGCGGCTCAGCGCGGCATGAGGGGAGTGACCCCGTCCCTCAGCGCGCAACGCCTCGGCGATGCCGGGCAGTTCGCGATCGATCACGGCGACGGTGGCCTCCGGCGTGCGATCCCGCGGACCCACGCCGGTGCCGCCGTTGGTCACGATCAGCCGGGCGCCTTCGGCCAGCGCTGCGAGCAGGGCTTCGCGAACGGATCCTTCGCCGTCAGCGACCACCATCAGTGACACCTCGTAGCCGGCCGTCCGCAACGCCGCGACAAGGCTGGGGCCGGACTCATCGGGACGGACACCAGCCGCACTGCGATCCGAGACCGTGATCACCTTGCTGCGCTCCATGGGCACCTCCGAACGGCTCACTCTAGTGTCGCCCGTCTCAGTTCCGTTCTAGGACGGCGTGGGGCAGGATTCGGTCGCCGGTCTTGGGGACCAGCCGCTGCCACCCTTCTCACGTGCACCACGGCCGCTGACCAGACCCTTCCCGATGACACCCGCACTCGAAATCTCGTCAAGGGATCCGCTAACGACCGTAGAGGCGCACCTGAGTGGCCTTCACCACGGCCTGCACCGTCAGGCCGGGGTGGAGCCCGAGTTCGACCACGGACTGGGCGGTCAGATCCGCCGCGAGCGGCTGTCCGCGGGCGGTCAGCCGGACCCGCACCACGGCGCCGCGCGGCTCGATACCGGTCACCACGGCCGACATCACGTTGCGGGGACTGCCGCCGGGGGCAGTCAGGTGCACACTCACCGCACTCGGCTCGATGCGTGCCAGGCCGGGGCGTCCGAGTGCCAGCGGCTGGTCAGGATCACCAAGGCCATGCAGCACGAGCCCCGGCATGACTTCCAGGGCGTCGGTCGCCGACCCGGTTCCGGTGAACAGGTTGGTGCCGCTGAGCCGAGCCAGGAAGGGGCTGGTCGGGCGGATCAACAGCTCGGCCGCTGGGCCCGCCTCGACCAGCCGACCCTCGGCCAGCACGGCGAGCCGGTCGGCGATGGCCCAGATATCGAGCACCTCATGGGTCACCAGCAGGGCAGTCTGGCCGCGTAGTCGCTCCGCCAGGGTGTGCCGGACTTCGGTGGCGACCCCGATGTCCAGTCCGGCCAGCGGTTCGTCCAGCAGCACCACCTCGGGATCCGTGGCCAGGGCACGGGCGACGGCCACCCGCTGGGACTGGCCGCCGGACAGTTCATGGGGGAGCCGTGCGGCGTACGCGGCACACCCGACGGCGTCGAGTTCCAGCATGGCCCGGTCGCGGGCGGCCGCCGTTGAGACGCCAGCCGCGCGCGGCCCGAAGGCCACGTTGGCCAGCACGTCCAGGTGCGGGAACAGCCCCGACCGTTGAGTGAGCAGGGCGACCCGGCGAAGGTGGGGTGGCAGCAGCCGGTCCGGCCTGGACACCTCGCGGTCTCCGATGTGGACGGTGCCGGAGGTGGGACGAAGCAGCCCTGCCACCAAGTGCAGCAGGCTGGTCTTGCCGGCACCATTCGAGCCGACCACCGCGGTCGTGGAGCCCGCCGGGACGGTCACGTCCAGGTCGACGCCCCTGGGCTGGACGGCGGCGCGCACGGTCACACCGTTCACGAGAGCTGCCCCTGCCCTCGGGCGAACCGGGCGGTCGCTCCGACCAGCGCCGCAGCCAGCGTGATCAGCACCACCGACAGCGCGATCGCGGTATCGGTGTCCGCCTCCCGCTGCAGGTAGATCTCCAGCGGCAACGTGCGGGTGGTGCCCTGCAGCGATCCTGCGAAGGTCAGCGTGGCACCGAATTCCCCCAGCGCCCGGGCGAAGGCAAGCGCCGCCCCGGAGGCGACGGACGGCGCGACCAGCGGCAACGTCACCCGACGCAGCACGGTGGTCGGCGATGCGCCGAGGCTCGCCGCCACCACCGCGAAGTCGTCCTGCGCCGACCGCAGCGCGCCTTCCACGGACACCACCAGATAGGGCATGGCGACAAAGGTCTGGGCCACGACCACCGCGCCGGTGGTGAACGCAAGGTCGACACCAACGGATCCCAGCCAGCCGCCGAGCCAGCTGCGCCTTCCGAGGGCGATCAGCAGCGCCAGGCCGGCCACCACCGGGGGCAGCACCATCGGGATGGTGGCCAGCGTCCGTCCGACGGCTGCCCAGTTGCCACGCCCTCGAGCCAGCACCATGGCCAGCGGCAGACCGAGCACCAGGCACACGAGCGTGCTGAGCAGGCAGGTCCCCAGGCTCAGCAGAAGTGCATCGATCGCTGCCGGCGCAGCCAGCACCGCCGGCAGCCGAGCCCAGGGGACCCGCGCCAGCATCGCGAGCAAGGGAACCGCGAGGAAGACGGCGGCAGCGGTTGCCGGGACCGCGACCCACCGCGGCAGCGCCGGACGGATCATGGCCCGAAGCCCGCTGCGGCCAGCACTGCCTGCCCGCGGCTGCCCTTGACCGCGGCGACGAACTCGTCGGCTAGTCCGGGAGCGCTGGCGCTCCCCGTGACAGCGATGAGGTAGTCGTTCCGCACCTGGTCGGCCCGCTGGATGGCGACCGATTCCACGAGGTCGCCGGAAGCCAGCGCGTCGGTGACATAGACCACGCCAGCGTCGGCTTGACCGCTTTCCACCTTGGCCCGCACGTCGGTGACCTTGGTCTCTTCGGAGACCGGGTGCAGTATGACCCCCACCAGGGTGGCCAGCTTCGCTGTCGCCGAGCCGCATGGCACCTCGTCCGCGCAGGTGACGAGCTTCTTGCCGTCCAGGGAGCTGTCCAGGCCGGTGATGTGGGCAGGGTTTCCGGTTGGCACGACCAGGGTGAGCAGGTTGGACGTGAACTGCTCGGGAGTGCCGGCGATCAGCCCTGCGGCGGTCGCTTTGGCCATGGTGGGACGATCAGCTGCGGCGAACACGTCGGCTGGCGCGCCCTGCTTGAGCTGGTCCACCAGCGCGGCGGAACCATCGAAGGAGAACGTGATTCGTACCCCGGGATGAGCGGCCTCGAACTCCCTTCCCACCTCGGAGAAGGCGCCGTTCAGCGATGCCGCCGCGAACACGACCAGCCGGGCGTTTCCCACCTCGGCAGGTGTTCCCGGGTTCCCAGTGCATGCCGTCAGCATCACAGCGGCGGTGAACCAGGCGATCACTCGCATGGGCGTGCCTCGACGGTCACATTCGTTGCCTTGACCACGGCGGTCGCTACCGAGCCCGGCGCCAGCTGGAGTTCCCTGACGGCCTCGGTGGAGATCAGCGAAACCACCCGAAACGGGCCGCACTGGAGTTCCACCTGGGACATCACCTGGTCGGAGATCACCTTGGTGACCACGCCGGTGAAGTGATTGCGAGCGCTGCGGCGGCCCGCGCCGCCGTCCAACCGGTCGAGGTCGGCGCGGCTCTCGCTCAGCAGGACCGCCAATTCCGCGCCGTCGACCGCCTTGCGACCAGCGTGGTCAAGACTCACCGACAGTCGACCCTGTTCGATCCACCGGCGCACCGTGTCATCGCTGACGCCTAGGAGCGCCGCAGCCTCACTGATCCGGATCATGCTCATGCAGCGATGCTAGCTGTCGAGAATGCGGTTGTGTTGAGTGCTACCAGTTCCGCAGCTGCGGTCGTCAGCCGACGGGACGGAGGCTAGCTGGCGCTGGCGAAGGCGGCGGCGAGCCAACTCCTCACCTCGTCATCGATCTGGGCGGTGTCCCGCAACTCCAGATGATGCATCCACACCCGCGGCGCCGGATGCGCCACCTGCTTGAAGCGTGGCGACGGCACCTCGTGGGGCAACGCGATGCTCAGCACCGCCGGGACGTCGCTCTTGAGGTATCGGTCGGGTCGCCAGACGTACGCGAACGCCCTGCGGCGCCTGAAAGCGATCTGGCTCTTGGTCACCCGCACGTCGGCTGCCCCGATCGACGCGATGGCCTCGGCGACCGCGCGGTAGAGGGCAAGGCCAAGCGGTGAGCCGCCGAAGAAGGCGACCACTTCGTCCTCGCCGCCAACCATGCTCGTCACCCTAGTCCGCACGGATCGGCCGACCATGAGCATTCTTGCTGCACCTTGCCCCGGGCTCTGGCCCTCACCGCGACGCGGTGCCACCCTGAGGCAAGGGCCAGCGGGCATGGCCGGTGGCTCGTCCAAGAATGGGGGAGATCCATGAAGCGGGTGTACTCGCTCCTGGCCTTTGCGGTCTGCGGATTGATCGCTGTCCAGGCCGCCGCTGTCGCGTATGCGGACGCTGGGCTGTTCCTGTGGGTGGCCGACGGTGGAGTCATCGACAAGGCGGCCATCGAGTCCGCCGATTCCCTGACCTTCGAAGGGATCCAAGGGTTCATGATCCACGGCATGAACGGCATGATGGTCATTCCGGTCGTTGCCGTCGCGCTGCTTGTCGTGTCGTTCTTCGCGAAGGTCCCCCAGGGTGCGGTGTGGGCCGGCGCGGTGGTGGCCCTGGTCGCACTTCAGGTGACGTTGGGGCTGTTGGGGCACGAGTTCGCCATCAGTGCCCTGTTCCACGGACTGAACGCCCTGGTGTTGTTCACCGTCGCGTTGCTGACCGGGCTGCGTCCGGGTCGCGTGTCCGGGAGGGTCGCCGTTGACTGACGTTCGCCACCGCACTCTGCGGTGGATGCTGCCGCTCGGGCTCAGCCTCGTGGTCATCGTGCCGCTGGCGGTGCTGTGGCAGCGGAGCCTGGTCCCGGGTTCGGCGTCGGTGATGACCATGGGCGAGCCGGAGTTCGGGACCGGGGTCGCCTTCGGTGGTCACGGCCACATGGCCGGGGGCACCGAGACCAGCGTCACCGACCTCGTCGACGATTCGAATCGCCGTCCGGATGTCACCGCGGACCTGCGCGCCGACGCCGCGATGGTGGCGGTCGGGGGTAGGCAGGTGAAGGGTTTCACTGTCAACGGCACTTCGCCCGGACCAACGATCAGGGCCCGGCAGGGCCAGTTGGTCGAGGTCAGGTTCACCAATGGCTCCGTGCCCGGGGGCGCCACCCTGCATTGGCACGGCATGGACGTCCCCAACGCGATGGACGGCGTGGCCGGCGTCACCCAGGACGCGGTGGCGGTCGGCCAATCGTTCACGTACCGCTTCAGCGCGAACCGCGCCGGCACCTACTGGTACCACTCCCACCAGATCTCCCACAGCCAGGTTATCGGTGGACTCCTGGGAGCCATCATCGTCGACCCAGCGGAGCGCCCTGCGTCCGCCGCGGTCGAGGTCGTGGCCCTCGCCCATACCTACGGCGGAGTCCGCACCATCAACGGCCTGGCCGCAGACCTCCGCGCCCGCGCCCAACCGGGGGACCAGGTGCGGATCCGGGTGATCAACACCGACAACGCCACGTTGCCGGTCTGGTCGGCCCAGCCCCTGACGCTGGCGGCCATCGACGGCGCTGACGTGAACGACCCGGCTGCCGTCTCGGCGGTGATGGTGGGCGTCGCCGCCGGGGGTCGCGCCGACGTCGTCGTCCAGGTCCCGGCCCGCGGAGCAGCCCGCGTCCAGCTCTCCAAGACGACCGCGGTCATCGTCGGTCCTGACGCGGCGGACGCATCCCTGCCGGCGCAACCGTCGGCGTGGCTCGACCTGCTCTCCTACGGAAAGCCGACCGACACCGGCCTGGACCCCTCGCACGTCGACCGGAGCTTCAGTTACCGGATGACCCAGCAACCAGGCTTCGTGATGGGCCGTCCCGGGGTGTGGTGGGCGATCAACGATCAGCTGTACCCCCATGAGCCGATGTTCATGGTGAGACGAGGCGAGTTGGTGGCCGTGCACTTCGACAACGCCACGACGCAGACTCATCCCATGCACCTGCACGGCCACCACCTGCTCGTCGTGGCCCGGAACTCGGTGCCCGCCTCCGGCAGCCCGTGGTGGACCGACTCCCTTGATGTCTTGCCAGGGGAGACCTATGACGTCGTGTTTCAAGCGAACAACCCTGGCATCTGGATGGACCACTGCCACAACCTCGACCACGCGAAAGACGGCATGGTCACCCATCTGGCCTACGAAGGGGTCACCACGCCCTTCCTGCTGGGCGGAGACCACCACAATGAACCGGAATAACGCAGGGAACCGGAATAGCGCAGGGAACCGGAATGGCGCCAGGGTTCGTGGCTAGAACCCGTGGCGGGTCCGGCTCGCCTGTTCCTGTGCCCTGAACAGCCCGAACCGCGGCAGGAACTTGTCCCAGTCGATGCTGTGGGCGTCGATCTCCGGGCCGTCGATGCAGGCGTGCTTGCGCACCAGCTTGTCGCCCTCGGTCACCGGCACCATGCACGCACCACACATGCCCGTGGCATCGACCATGATCGAGTTCAGGCTCGCCACACAGAGCACGTCGTAGGGCCTCGTGAGATCCGAGACCGAACGCATCATCAGCGGTGGCCCGATCGTGACGACCTCGGCGATCGGCCTGCCCACGCCGTCGCGGGCCGCGCTCAGCAGCCGTTCCAGCGGGGTGGTGACGAAGCCCTGCACTCCTACCGATCCGTCGTTGGTGGCGTAGATGACGTCAAGTTGGTCGCCGTACTCCGCTTTGAGCCGTCCGATGCGCTCATCGGATCCGTCCCAGAACATCAGGTCGGCGCTGCGGAATCC
>JBAVKY010000428.1:0-4379 GCA_049688555.1 Propionicimonas sp. | reverse complement strand
GTCGCGACCGCCGAACAACTGGCCGATCTTCGGCAGGGAGAGGTCGGTCAGTTCGCGGCACAGGTACATGGCGATCTGGCGGGCCGTAACCAACATGTGGGTCCGGCTCTGGCCGCACAGGTCGTCCACGCTGATGGAGAAGTACTGGGCGACCTGGGTCATGATCAGGGCCGCGGTGATCTGGGATTCCCCGCCCGCCGGGATGAGGTCCTTGAGGACCACTTCGGCCAGCGGGAGGTCGACGTCCTGGCGCTGCAGGCTGGCGTAGGCGGTGACCCGGATCAGCGCCCCTTCGAGCTCGCGGATGTTGGTCTGGATCTTGCTCGCGATGAACTCCAGGACGTCTGGCCCAGCGGTGAGCCGTTCGGCGGCCGCCTTCTTACGCAGGATGGCGATTCGGGTTTCGAGGTCGGGTGGCTGGATGTCGGTCATCAAGCCCCACTCGAAACGGCTCCGCAGCCGCGGTTCGAGCGCCTCCAACGACCGGGGTGGCCGGTCGGAGGTGAGCACGATCTGCTTCTCGGCGGTGTGCAGAGTGTTGAACGTGTGGAAGAACTCTTCCTGGGTCTGGATCTTGGCTTCCAGGAACTGGATGTCATCGATGAGCAGGACGTCGACCTCGCGGTAGGTGCGGCGGAACTCCGCCGTCCGGTTGTCCGAGATCGAGTTGATGAAGTCGTTGGTCAGTTCTTCGGTCGAGACGTACTTCACCCGGACGCGGTCGTAGTAGCTGCGGATGTAGTGACCCACGGCGTGCAGCAGATGGGTCTTCCCCAACCCCGAGTCGCCGTAGATCATCAGCGGGTTGTACGCCTTCCCGGGCGCCTCGGCGACGGCCGCGGCCGCTGCGTGGGCGAAGCGGTTCGAGTCGCCGATCACGAAACTCTCGAAGGAGTACTTCGGGTTCAGCCGGTCGTTGCTGCGCGAGACCTGATGCGACCCGGAGTGCTGGGGCGGTGGCACCGGAACCGGTGTGTCGCGCTGACCGGCGGGAACCGTGGTCTGGGTGGTCGGGTCAATCGTGATCGCGAGCTGCACACTGCGACCGAAATAGCTTGTCAGCTGGGCTTCGATGGACGAGCGCAGCCGCGCCTCCACGCGATCCCGGGTGTACTCGTTGGGGACGGCCAGCACCAGCAGCGAATCGTGCAGCGCGATCGGACGAGTGCTGCTCAGCCAGCCGCGGGCGGCAGGTTCGGAGATCTCCCAGACCTTCGTCCAGGCATCCTGCATGGCCTGATCGATTTCGCGCGGGTCAGAAGGAGAGCCTGACAGCGTCATGTGCCCCCCCGGCCTGAGATCCGACACCTCCCCGGGGGATATCCACACCGTCATCCACAGACTGTGTATGAAGGGATGTGGACTGCGTATCCCCGTACCCCGGGCGGCTTTGAGAAAGGTACCCATACCCTCACCCGCTTGGCAAACGATTCGTAGAAATCCGAGGTCACATCGGCGTGTCGTCTCGACGGCGACCGCAACAAGTGTCTCGTTTGCTCCCCGTACCGGTGCCGAGTATCGTTAGCAGGTCGCTGTCGTGACAGCTTCGTGTGTCCGCGTGGGCGCATCTGTCCTTGAACGTCACTCATTTTGGGAGTCATCGCGTGAGCAAGCGCACTTTCCAGCCGAGCAACCGGCGTCGAAGCCGTACCCACGGCTTCCGTCTTCGGATGCGTACGCGCGCCGGTCGTTCCATCATCTCAGCCCGTCGTCGGCAGGGCCGCGTCCGTCTGGCCGGCTGACACCTCCGGTGTTGCCCGTCGAGTCGCGGATCCGCACCCCTGAGGATTTCCGCGACACTCTGCGCCAGGGCGTCAAGGCCGGGCGGCCCAGCGTCGTGTTGCATGCCCGCCGTCGGCCGGTTCCGCCGTCCCGGGCAGGGTTCGTGGTGTCCCGAGCGGTGGGCGGCGCGGTCGTCCGCAATCGCGTGAAGCGTCGGTTGCGCCAGGTGGCCGCAGCGGAGCTGGCCGCTGTCGACTTCCCCATCGACTTGGTGGTGCGTGCGCTGCCGGGTGCGGTCACCGGCGATCTGGTGGGCGACTTCCGTTCGGCCTTGGCGACGTGCACGGCGAGGCTCGCGGCATGAAGGTTTTCCTGATCGCTCTGCTGAAGACCTATCGCGCGATTATCAGCCCGTTCTACGGCAACGTCTGTAAGTATTACCCGTCGTGCTCGGCGTATGCGCTGGAGGCGGTGACCGTCCATGGTGCGGCGAAAGGGACGTGGCTCGCGGCCCGGCGCCTGGGTAGCTGTCATCCCTGGGCGGCCGGCGGCTACGACCCCGTACCTGGCACCCCAGCCGCAGCCCAGTGGGAGGCCGAACAGGCCGACAAGCTCCGTTTGATCAGCACCGGACAACCCGGTTCTTCGTGAGGTGGTTATGAATCCGTTGCCGTTGCTGCTGCCGATGGGCCTGTGGGAGGACTTCCTGGGCCTGCTGAACACCATGATGCAGCCGTTGTATTGGGCTGTTTCCGGCTTGCTGGTGGGCTCCCACTCGCTGTTGAGCAACGTCATGGACCCGAACTCGGGCTGGACGTGGGCGTTGTCGATCGTCCTGATGACCGTGATGATCCGGACGGCGCTGATCCCGCTGTTCGTGAAGCAGATCAATTCGTCGCGCAACATGCAGCTGTTGAGCCCGAAGCTCAAGGAACTGAACGAGAAGTACTCCCACGATCGGGAGAAGCTCGGCCAGGAGACGATGAAGCTGTACAAGGACGAGGGGGTCAACCCCATGGCGTCCTGCTTCCCGATCCTGTTGCAGATGCCGATCTTCCTGGCGTTGTTCTATGTGTTGTTGAGCGCCTCGGACGGCATCGCGTTGGGCTACTGGTTCGAGCAGAATCCTGATCTGGTGTCCTCGCTGCAGCATGCCACCATCTTCGGAGCACCGATCTCGGCACGATTCCTGCCGTTCGTTTCCTGGGGTGCGGTGCAGACCCTGACGTTGATTTTGATCGTGTTGATGACGGGTGTGCTGTTCATCACCCAGCTGCAACTGATGCGCAAGAACATGCCACCCGAGGCGCTCACCGGCCAGATGGCCCAGCAGCAGAAGATGATGCTCTACATGTTCCCGGCGATGTACGCCATCGGCGGGGTCAACATCCCGATTGGCGTGCTGATCTATTGGCTCACCACGAACCTGTGGACGATGGGCCAGCAGTACATTCTGATTCACAACAATCCCGCCCCCGGTACCCCGGCCTACATCGAC
Source organism: Propionicimonas sp. (assembly GCA_049688555.1). Lineage (GTDB taxonomy): Bacteria > Actinomycetota > Actinomycetes > Propionibacteriales > Propionibacteriaceae > Propionicimonas. Next base: position 1,159 of record JBAVKY010000428.1, on the reverse strand, counting down.
TGGGAAGAGCGGATGCGGGCCGCCGGCAAGGATCCAGACGAGATCGCTGCGAAGCGACGGGGATCCAAGAAGCGTTCTGCTGCCTCGGGCGACTACGACCCTACGAAGGTTGCCCGGCAGTCCCCCACACGCCCCGGTGCGGGGAAGCCGGCTGCCCCGGCGGCGAGTGGCGATGCCCCGTCAGTCCCTGGCGACATCCCGGCCGCGGCTAGCGGCGCTGAGGAGCGCACCGTCGTGCAGCGCCAGCAGCCTAAACGGAACGCACGCGCCAAGCGCAAGTCCTGATCGCCAACCCGCGTCCGCGCTTGTCGCGGCCCATGAGGAGAACAACCGTGAGCGACAACAACGTTCTTGAGGAGACCGAGGCTCTGCAGGGGCCGGTGGTTCCGCAGGACCAGGTGGCAGAGCAGGAGCCGGTGGGAGAGCAGGACCCGGTGGCACGGGAGGTGTCCGGGCAGGGCGACGAGGTGACGACTGGCCCCGAAGCGTCGGACGAGGGGGGGCCGCACCGTTCCAAGCGTGAGGCTGCCCTCGACAACGAGGGTGAGATCGCCGCGGACTACCTAGAGGAACTCCTCGACATCGCCGACCTGGACGGGGACATCGATACCTACAGCGAAGGCGGCCGCGCTCATGTGTCGGTGTTGACCAAGGCCTCGCTGCTGGTCGGCAAGGACGGGGAAGTTCTGGAAGCCTTGCAGGAACTGGCACGGCTGGCGGTCATGACCGAAACCGGACACCGCAGCCGGTTGATGCTGGACATCGCCGGGCACCGGGACAAGCGACGCAAGGTGCTGCAGCAGTTGGCGGGCGTGGCTATCGGCGAGGTGAAGGAATCCGGGGAGCCCGTCAGGCTCGACCCGATGAACCCCTTCGAACGCAAGATCGTTCACGATGCCGTGGCGCTCGCCGGTCTGGTGAGCGAATCTGAGGGTGAGGAGCCCCGTCGCCGGGTAGTCGTGCTGCCGAAGGAATGAGCGAGGCGGAGGCGGTCGTCGGGAGCGTCTTCGGGTCACAGACCGAGGCAATCAGTCGCTATGTCGATATATTGGCAAGTCGAGGTATCGAGTGGGGACTGCTAGGGCCGCGCGAGGCTGAGCGATTATGGGATCGGCACGTCCTGAACTCGGTGGCCATTGCTGGGCTGATTCCCCAGGCC
>JBAVKY010000427.1:0-3144 GCA_049688555.1 Propionicimonas sp. | reverse complement strand
CGGTACGACCGCACCGCCGACGAGCTCTGCGTCACCGAGATCGGCCACGTGATCTGGGCTGTCCAGATGTCGACGGTCGAGTTCCACCCGTGGAACTCCCGTCGGTTCGACACCGAGCGTCCGGACGAGTGGCGGATCGACCTTGATCCGATGCCGCAGGCGGATTTCGCCAGCGTCCGCAGCGTGGCCGAGACCTGCCATGAGGTGCTGGCCGAGCTCGACACGGTGGGCTACCCGAAGACCTCGGGCGGCGACGGCCTGCACGTCTATGTGCGGATCGCTCCCGAATGGGAGTTCGGCCACGTCCGCCGGGCTGCCCTCGCGTTCGCTCGCGAGGTCGAGCGCCGCAATCCAACCGCCACGACCACCTGGTGGCGCAAGGACCGTGACCCGAAGGCCGTGTTCGTCGACTACAACCAGAACGCCCGCGACCACACCATCGCCAGCGCCTGGTCGCTGCGCGGCGTGCCGGAGGGGACGGTGTCCACCCCCATCAGCTGGGACGAGGTGCCGGACGTGAACCCCCGCGACTTCACTCTCGCCACGGTTCCGGCCCGTTTCGCCCACAGCGGGGACCTGCATGCCAGCATCGATGACCGGCGCCACCGGCTCGACACCCTGCTTGCCTGGGCCGACCGGGACGGGCTACCTGCCCCCTGATCGTGCCGCTCGGGGCAGCCAGGGAAGTCACCGGCCGCCACCCTCCGCTCCACGACTACGCTGGAGAGCCTTACCAGCGAGGAGGACCATGACGCGCTCGGTGCCCACATCAGCGGCCCCTCCTCACTCCGACGCACCGCGCCGGTCGCACCGCCGGCCTTGGCTGGCAGCACTATTGCTGACGGTTGCGCTGACCGCCTGTTCCGGTACCCCCATGACCCCATCCTCGTCGGCGGGGTCAGCGTCCCGCCCGCCCTTCCAGACCCCGCAGCCGCTCCCGTCAGCTTCCCCGGGCACGCCGGCGGAGCTTCCCCCCGCCCGCTGGCAGGCGATCCGCGCAGACCTCACCGCGCGGGGGCTGCCCACCGACGCCATCACGATCGAGGTGGCCGAAAGGGTCACCTGGCCGTCGTCGGCGCTGGGCTGCCCGAGCCCCGGGAGGGTCTACACCCAGGCGCTGGTCGAGGGCATGCGCGTCGTCGTGCTCGTCGGTGACCGGCGCTTCGACTACCGGTTCGGCCGCGGCGATTCCCCGAAGCTCTGCGAACGGTAGCGGCGGTCGGTAGTGGCCACGCGCGTCGAGGACGTGCGGTGCGGTCGCCGCCTCGGCGCCGCCAACAGAACGCGTGGACGAGTGCAGGTAATGGCGCCGATCAAAGAGCCGGGAGTTGCTTGACGTGGATCAAAGCAGCCAAAGACCGGCCAGATCACCCCCATAAGCTGCGCCAATCCACACCCCAATTGGCGGGCGGGCCGCGACCAGGCAATAAGCCGCCTGGATCCCCCCGACCCCCAGCGAGGGGTTCAACGGCCCCTAAACCTTCCACCGTGGTCCGAGTCAGCGTCCGCTGACCAGGATCGCCTCCAACACTCCCGCCTGGTTGTCGAGCGCCACGACCATGAGCCCCAACGGCTTCTGCTGGGAGTACCTCGTCCGGTCGAAAGCGACCTTCAAGTTCTCGACCCGGTTCGGGGCCACCGTGACGTAGTCGCCGTCAACCACGGCCTTCGCCCACGGGTTGTACGTGGCGGTACCGGGCATCTCGTCACCGCCGGTCCCGGTGACGTCGTAGCTGGTCACGGAGTAGCTGAAAGTTCCGGCAGCGGCGCTCAGCCCGAGCGTGCTCGCGTCCACGGGCAACAGCATCGTGCTGCTGTCGGTGGGCGCCTGGGCCAGGTAGCCCGCGGGCGTCACCACATCGGATACCGGGTCGAGGATGAAGACCTCGCTCACCCCGTCTGCCGTCCCCGTCCGGATCGCACCGGAATCACCGCTGAACAGGATCAGATCAGCGCCCCCGTCCTCGTTGCGGTCGATAGCGATGTCGAACTCGCGACTGGCCGCGTTCGACCAGCGTGAGTAGTTGTTCACAGCGAAGACCAACTGCTGGTCGGTGTCCGAGGTCGCGAACGACTGGACCCCGACGGCCCGCAGGTCGTAGCCGCCACCGCTGTCACGCGAGACGTCCCGGGCGTCTGACAGGCCCCAGGTGTAGAAGTCGGCCGCACCCCCCAGCGCGCCGCGTCGGTTGGACAGCTTCACGCTCACCGATCCGGGTCTCCCCGGCTTGCCCGCCTGGTTCACGGCGAAGGTCAGCTTGCTTCTCCCGACGGTGGTCAGGTCGACCTTGGATTGGGCCCGGGGCACCAGGAGGTAGGGAACCCGCAACACCCCGGAGGGGGCCGTGAGTACGACGCTGCCCGAAACCTCCACGAAGGAGGACGGGTCGTCGGCGCCGATCGAGGAACCGACCTTGCTGGCCGACGCGTTCAGGGTGACCCGCAACTGCGCCTGCCCTCCCGGACGGACGGTGACCGAGCGGGCACTCAGCGACACCGACGCCGGCCGGGACTGAGCGCTCGCCTTCGACGTGAGCTTGTACGTCACCGACGTGGTGCCGTGATTCTCGATCGTCAGGGTCCGGGTGCCGACGAAGGCCACGTCCGGCTCAGCGAACCCGAAACTCAACGCCGCTTCCCGCAACCGGCCGCTCGACGTCGCGAAACTGTCACCGGTCACGGTCACCGGAGTGGCAACCGCCTGGGCCGCGTCCACCAACCCGAGACCGCCGAGCGTCACCTGCTGCCCGGTCACCTGCTCCGGATCAGCTGTGCTCGTGATCGCGGCTGAGATGTCCTGCGAGCCCCAGCCCGGATGGGCCTGGACGGTGAGCGCGGCGACCCCAGCCACGTGGGGAGCCGCCATCGACGTCCCTGACTGGACCTCGGCGCCGTTGCCCGACCCGACTCGGGCGGAGGCGATCGAGACACCGGGAGCTGCCACGTTCGGACTGATGGCGCTGTCACCGGTGCGCGGCCCACTCGAACTGAACGAGGCGTACCCCCGGTACCCGGGATTCGGCACTGAGGTGGCGGTCAGGCCGACCGCAGCTCCAGCCGCGGTGGTGAGCGCCGTGGCGTCCGCGCTGCGGACGCCGAGGAACGGAATGCTGACCGGGTAGGGGGCGTCGCCGTCGTCCGGGT
>JBAVKY010000426.1:0-2187 GCA_049688555.1 Propionicimonas sp. | reverse complement strand
TCCCTCTACTCAGCAGCGTGAGTTGATTCGATGGCGGCTCGGCGTCGTGGCGTAGTGCCGGCCGAAGAGCCGGCGGAAGTTGCTGACGTCGGTGTAGCCAACGGCGCGCGCAACATCCGAAACCGGGGCCACCGTGCGGGCCAGCAGGTCGGCCGCACGCTCCATGCGCTCGCGCTGCACCAGGCCGATGAAGGTGGTGCCGAACTGATCCCAGATGATCCGCTGCACATGGCGCTCGCTGTAGGACAAATGGTCGGCCAGGTCAGCGAGTGTGATCGTCGACAGGTTCTCCCGCACCAGCCGAAGGACGCGGACGGACAGCGCCGACTCGGTCGTGACTGGAAACTCCGCCTTCTTGGCTCGACGCAACAACGAGATGATCAGGCCCATCGCCGTTGAGTTGAGAAGCTCGCCATGGAAGGGCTCGAGCGCGGTTCCGGAGTTCCGCGAGAGCTCATTCTGCAGCAGGTCGAGGTAGCCCAGAACGTCCGCGCCACATGCCACTCGCAGGTGGAGGTGGTCCGGCGAAGCAGTCCCGGCCGCTGGCCGGAGAAAGACACCGACCGACGGATGCGGATCCGTTGCGATCGCGGCGAAGGCCGAGTCAAAGGTCGAAGCACGAATCAGGACATTGACCAGGTGACACTCATCCGTGAAGGCACTGATGGCATGAACCGTCCCGGGTGCGACGATGCAGACGTCTCCGGCGACCATCGTGATCTCCGCGTCGTCGAACGAGTTGACACACGTCCCCGCCAGCAGCAACCCGACCTCGATGAATTCATGAGTATGACGAATCGCGGGCAGATAGCGCAGATGGCGAACCAGGGCGACATCTGCGCCGCTATTCAGGAAGGCCGCCTCGGAGAGCGTGCTGGTGGGCTCAATCACACCTCCCAAAAGGTCTGCGACGCTTTCCGCGGACGTCGGCGTTTCGAGCGCAAGGTCAGGGTGCTGGCAGTACAGCCGCTTGAGCACCTGCTCGAAGGCATTCAGTGCAGGATCGACCCTCGTTGCGTGCTTGACCTGGATAAGCATCGGTGACTCCCCGGTCGGGCCAGACGGATTGAAACGTTTAAGAAGCGCTTTGAGTCAAGAGTGTTGCATCAGACAGAGCCGCACAAGGGGCGAGGAGCGAACATGGGCAGGCAGATGGACCTGCCACGACGCGGACCTGAGGTAGTCCGGCGCAGATCAGTTTCCGATGAGGGGCGAGGGATCGCCCCGCAACTTCCGCCATGAGGGATCGCCCCGCAACTCTCGCCATCTGGCCCAGAACGGCCACATCAACCATCTGGTTGCCGGCGGCGGCGCCCTGATTGTGGACGACGGTCGAATCTGAGGCCGAAACGACGGGCGAAATCGAGGCCACGTTCACCTGGCAAGTGAACTATGACCGCGGCCGGGAACTCGGTCCGGCTGAAGGAGCTTGACCAGCCTCTGCTGCATCTCCGCCACTGCGGCGTTCGCCGCAAACGACGCGGACAAAACGCTCACCCGGGAAACCGAAGATGCCACTGTCAGGCCTGTACCGGCACGTGGGGAGCACCATGCGGTATCGTGCCCCATCGACCCTTTCCAGGGGTGTCACGGGCTTACATCGCATGTCATTCTTCCCCTTGTCAGGAGGCATTTCGCCTTATGATGCGCACGCTTGAGGGACTTTCGCAATGAGAAGGTCAGGGGTTCGATTTCGCCTTGGTTCTGTCCGAGAAGTCCCGATTCAATGACTCGACGCTGAGGCCCGTTTAGATCCGGGCAGCGCTCGCAAGTGGGCCGCCCTGGGCGGATGCGTGCACCTCGGCCGTTTCGGTGGGTCGCCACGCGCCATGGGATCTGAACGGGGGCGATCATAAGAGCGTCGACGCGATGATTGGCACTCGTTAAGAGAGCACAGCAGGGATCACCAGCACGCCTAGCAATACCCCATTGGGTATCGCACTTTGTACAGTTCCCTGGGGCGAACGAGGGGCAGCGTCCTCAAGTTGGGTCCATCTGGGCACTCCTGGACTGACCCCACAAATGCACGCATAACGCCTAGTCAGCAACCATTAAGTCTCGTCACAGCGATACCCGGGACGACCCCACGAGGGAGGTCGGCATCCTCCACGCACTTCTAATCATTTGCCCTAGCCAGAGGCTACTTCTAGAACCTCGAGAAGTGCGCGAGAGAGGAGTTGAACCTCC
>JBAVKY010000425.1:0-5186 GCA_049688555.1 Propionicimonas sp. | reverse complement strand
GTCAGCGTCTCCCCGGCCGCGTTGAGCCGGCGCTGCGCCGCCTGCAGCTCGCGGGCCAGCTGGTGGGCGCGGGTGCGGGCCGTGGCCGTCAACGCGACCGCCAACCCGGTGACATCGTTCATGAGCGATCCTTCCTTCTCCTGTCCATCCGCGCCGCTTTCCGATGCGGCTGGTAGCGGTGGTGTTGCGGCTGTAGCGGGCGTGTAGCGGCCATGCCGCTACACGGGCGAAGCCCTGTTCTCCTCACGTTTCCTCCTCAATGGGAGGAGAGAGAGGGGGTGTAGCGGCTGTAGCGGCATTTCCGGGGATGGCGGGCAGGTACCGGGTCCACGCGTCACGCAGGTCGGCCAGCCGGTAGCCCTTGACGACCTGCCCCCCGGTGCGCAGGTTCACCGAGGCGATGTCGAACCCGCGCAGCCGGCGGGCCAGACCGGCGGCGTCCAGGGGCTTGCCGCGCAGGTCCCGCCACGGTGACTCCTCCCGGGCCCGCAGCCCGTCGAGGAGGACGGCGGTGGGGATCGAGTGCGGCAGGCCGGTGTCGGTGAACACCGCGCGCAGGTCATCGAGCAGGGTGATGTTCAGCGACGGGTGCCCGGCCCGGTTCTCGGCGACCAGGTTCACGCAGGCCCGGTGGGCCCGGTCGGCCCAGTCGGGGCCGGCGGTCTGCGCGATGGCCAGCAGCGGCTCCCACACGTCCGCGGGCCGGTCGACAACCCCGTCGGGCAGCATCGGCTCGTCGACCAGGACCAGGCCCTCCAGGGCGTCGGCCAGCCGTTCCCCAATGGCCAGGCCCTGGGGTTCGTGGTGGCGCAGCCGGTACGGCTCGACAGCCTCGTCCGCGGCCCGGCGGCGCATCCGCACGATGATGGCCCTGGACGCGATCGTGGCCGGCAGATCATCCAGGCCGGCGACGGCGACCGCGGCGAACGCGGGGAACGCGGCCACCTTCTGGCTGGTGCCCAGACCGACGCAGCGGTAGGCCACTCCGGAGCGGCGGTGCCCGGCGTTGAGGAAGCCGCGGACTTCCTCGTTGTCCTTGGCCCGCGGCCCGAAGATGGTGTCGATCTCGTCGAACAGGATCGTCGGGCGGCGGTCCAGGTCAGCCACCGACCGGAACAGCGCCGCCGGGGTGGCGTTGATTGCGTGCATCGGGTGACGCACCAGCGACCCGATCACCTCCAACGCCCGGGTCTTGCCCGACCCCGGCTCCGGGGACAGGAACGCCAGCCGCGGGGTCGAGTCGAAGCACTCGATCAGGTACGTGTGCGCCACCCACAGGGCCGTGGCCACCTGGGCGTGCTCGGAGGGCCACGCCACGAACCGGCCCAGGAACCCGGCCACCGCCTCCAGCGCGTCGGCAGGGTCCGGCGCAGCCGGTGACAGCGGCGGTGTCCCTCGCGCCTGGGGGCGTGACGGCCCCGCGCGTGGGGGCGTCGGGAGATCCATCAACGGTCCTCGCCTGGCCCCGCGACTACGCCGCGCCGGTGATGAGCTGGCGCAGCTGCTCGGTGGGGATCACCAGCCGCGAACCGATCCGCAGCGCCCGCAACTCCCCCCGATGCGCCATCGCATAGGCCTGGCCCCGGCTGATCGACAGGATCACCGCCGCCTGGGTGACGCTGACCGTGGGACGAGTGGACAACAGCTCCAGCGGGCTCTCCTTGGCCCTGCGCGTCGCTGACATCATGAACCTCCTGAACTCCATGTGTGACGGTTGACTTCGTAACCGTGGCACGACACCATGCACTCATGGAAGGTGCGAACAACCCCACGTTTCGTCACACGCTCACCGTGTGGCCCGCCGAACCCCCCGACCTCCCCCCCGTCGTCGTCCACGAGCTCCGCCGCCTGGGCGACGCCGGCGACGCCGCGGAGTTCACCAGCTGGAACCCGTGGCCCCAGCCGTCACCCACCGTGGAGCTGCCCGAGGACTTCTGCCTGCGCGAGTGCCTGGCCACCAACCCCGACGACCTCGACGCCGTCTACGACTTCATCACCCGCTGGGGCCGGCTCACCCCACCCGAATCCCACCTGCGCGGACCGCTCGACGCCCTGCCCGCCAGCCTCCACCGGCTCATCCCCACCCTCATCGACCCCGCCCTGCGCGGGCCGCTCGCGGACCTCGACCACCTCGCCGCCGACCCCGACGCGCGGGCCGGACTGCCCCACTCCCTGCACGCCGAAGCGCATCACCTGCGCGTCCTGCGCGCCCTCGTCGGCCACACCCTCGCCGCCGACAGCGACCTCCCACCCATCGAGGCGTGGGCCGCCGAAGGGTTCCGACCCGACGCCACCGAACCGTGGGGCACGTTCGTCCTCACCATGAACGCCGCGCTCAAACCGTTCTCCGTGCACGTGCGCTACCCCGGCGCCGAGACCCTGCTCGACACCCCCAGCACCTACGAAGTCGCCGCCCTGCAACTGGCCAAACTCATCGCCGAACACCGACAGGTCCGCCACTGCGCCAACGAACGCTGCACCCGCCTGTTCACCCGCCAACGCGGTCGCGCCAAATACGACAACACCGGCCACTCCACCGGCGTCATCTACTGCTCCAACCTGTGCGCCAAAGCCCAAGCCGAACGCAACCGCCGCGCCCGCAACCGCGCCCAAACCACCATCGACCAGGACACCGCCGATGCCTAGGCGCGGGAAGCCCATCTACGAAGTCCAAGCCGCCGGGCGCACAAGGTGGGTGGTACGGGCGTCAGTCAACCGAGGAGGCAGCCGGAGACAGCTGGTGAAGACGTTCGACACCTACGCCGAGGCCGAGCAGTTCTACGTCCACAGCCAGGTGGGCGATGTTGTCCCGCGCGTACGCGACAACTTCGACGATTGGGCGGACCTGTGGCTGGAACGCAAGGCGGCATCTGGAGTCCGCCCGAACACGCTCGCTGGCTACCGCAGCGACCTGAAGCATCCGCGCGAGAGCTTCGGTACGTACCGGATCCAAGATGTCACCGAAGATCAAGTTGAGGCGCTGGTGACTGAGATGGCCTCGAAGGGCAAGTCCAAGAGAACCGTCGGGAAGATGCTCGGCAGCCTGCGGTCGGTGTTCCAGCTGGCGATCAAGAAGGAGGTCCTGCGGGACAACCCGGCCCACGACGTGGATCCACTTGGGCGCCCACCCCGCCCTCGTGACGCACTCACCGCCACGGAACTCACGGCCATCCGCAAGGCTATCATCGGGGACCCGTGGGAGGCCTGTTGGATGCTCACACTGGCAGGCTTGCGGAGATCGGAGCTGCTGGCGCTTCGCTGGACGGCCTTCAACGCCAAGAGCGGCGAGCTCTCGATCGTCAAGGGCCGGGGAATCATCGGCGGGGAGCAGGCGCCCAAGACCGCGCGGGGCGCGCGAGTCCTGCCCCTGGACCAGGAACGGGCCACCCTGCTTCGCGACCTGTTCGCCTGGCAGGTGACGACTTACGGCTTGGCGGCCGTTCGTGAGGGATACATCTGCGTCAACGAGTTCGGGCGGCCGATGAGACCCGAGGACTGGTCCGATCGCTGGAAGGAACTGTGCCGCCGGACCGAGGGCGTCCGCGACGATCACACGTTGCACGCCGCACGGCACAGCACCGTCACCTTCATGCGCAATGCGGGCGTCCCGGATCACATCGTCGCCGCCTGGCATGGTCATGACGAGGTAGTCATGCGCCAGACCTACTCCCACGCCCACACCGAGCAGCTCAAGAACGCTGCTGGAAGCCTGAGCTTCAGTGATTGACCATCGTCCCGAAGCTCCACAAGTCTCAGGTCAGCCAGCGGAAGTCGAGTCAGACACCGTGCTGCTCGAAAGCAAACGGCACCGAGAGCTGACTCCCTGCACGCAGCACGCGCCGCGGTCCGCCCTGCCGCTGAGCTGACTGACCGCGGGCGACAGATGGGTCTTGTTCAGGGCGACCCAACCCGTCCAGGGCTTCCGCGACGCACCTCTCCGCGAGACGTAGTTACAAGTTAGTTACAAGAATCGAGCCCCCCGGGGTATCCCGAGGGGCTCGTTTCGTGCTCAGATGTGGCGCGCCCGAAGGGATTCGAACCCCTGGCCTTCTGATCCGTAGTCAGATGCTCTATCCGCTGAGCTACGGGCGCGTGTCCCCTTGCGTGGACTGCTAGAGCCTACCTGAGCCGGGGCGGGATCACGAAATCCGGACAACTGGGCCGCAGAAGCACGGCAGCCCCTCCCTTGGGGCGGGGCTGCTGGCCGATCACATGGCGGAGGCGGAGGGATTTGAACCCTCGATGGGGTTTTCGCCCCAAACCCGCTTAGCAGGCGGGCGCCATAGACCTGACTAGGCGACGCCTCCACATCCGGTTGACCGGACACCGACAAGACTACCCGACCGCCAGATCGTGCGATAGCAGTGCGTCAACCGGCGAGGCTCTCAACGAGGTCGGCGTAGGCGGCCTTGGCATCGTCAGTGGTCATGCCCTCGAGCTTCTCCCAGGCGTCGTACTTGGCCCGACCGACAGGATCCATGAAGCTGGGCCGGGTCCCCTCGACATCGCCCGTAGTGGCCTGCTTGTAGAGCGAGTAGAGCTTGAGCAGCGTCGCGTCGTCCGGGCGTTGAGGTAGTGTCTTCGAGGCCTCCGCAGCGGCCTTGAAACGGGCGTCGAGGTCAGGCATGAGTCCTCCTAGGAATCCCGAGGAAGCCCATCGTGGCACGTCCCCACGGGCGTTTCCTGACGACGTTGCACGGGCCTCGCGGTTGGGCCGATCTCAAGGCACAGCCGAGTCCCGCCGCGAACGCCCGCCGACGCACGTGCCGAGATTCACGGGCGCATCCGTCCTGCGCCGACGCAACCGTCGGCAGGCCGGCAGTCCAAGTCGGGCTCTGCTAGCACCTACCGTGTCTGTGGCCTCGATCACGCCTCGCAGGCGACGGCCTGCCCTCGCCAGACCCGCGCGGCGATCGCAGCCGTGGCCAGGGCGATTACGACGGCCAAGAGCCCCGTGAGACCAACCGGAAGTTCCAGGCCCTTGGCGATCACCGCGAGGTTGCTCACGAGGACCATGCCCCCAACGCACACGCCGAGGACTGCATGCGGTGCCCGGTGGGCCAGCCGGGCTGCGAAGGGCGCAACGACGGCGCCGCCGCTCACCAAGCCCAGCACGGCCAGCCACGGGACCCCCGACTCCCCGGCCCTGAGCAGGAAGCCGACTGAGGCCGAAACGGCGACGAGGA
>JBAVKY010000424.1:0-11879 GCA_049688555.1 Propionicimonas sp. | reverse complement strand
GTGCTGGGGTTCGACGACGACGGCCCGGAGTTGCGCTTCGTGGATCAGCGCATCTTCGGCGGGCTCTGGGTGTCGCCACAAGGCGCCGAAACTCCGGCCGAACTGGCCCACATCGCCCCCGACCTGTTCGACCCTGAGCTCGACCTGGCCCGTCTGGTGGCCCGAATCCGACAGCGCCGCCGCGCCATCAAGCGGGTGTTGCTCGACCAGTCGATCGTCTCGGGTATCGGGAACATCTACGCCGACGAGGCGCTGTGGCGAGCGCGCGTCCACTACGACACGGCCGCCTCGTCCATCAGCCCGGCGAAGCTCCGCCGCCTGCTGGAGGCCGCCAGGACGGTGATGGCCGAGGCGTTGGCCCAGGGTGGCACGTCCTTCGACGCGCTCTACGTCAACGTGAACGGTTCCTCGGGGTACTTCTCGCGGTCGCTGTCGGCATACGGCCAGGCGGGTCGGCCCTGCGCTCGATGTGGTCGCGGCATCGTTCGGGAAGTCTTCTCCAACCGATCGTCCTATTTCTGCCCGAGGTGCCAGCCGCTGCCTCGCGTGCGTACGTAGCAGGGGCACACTGTCAACCATGGAGCTCAGCGTCGTTCGTGGGGACATCACGGCCCAAGTGGTTGACGCCGTCGTGAACGCGGCTAACCAAGCCATGCGAGGCGGGGGCGGCGTGGACGGCGCTATTCATCGAGTCGGTGGTCCCGCGATCCTGGCTGATTGTGTCCGGCGCTTTCCGCACGGCCTGGCCACCGGCGAGGCCGGCTGGACGACCGCTGGCGCGCTCCCGGCCCGGTGGGTGATCCACGTGGTGGGCCCTAATCGCCATCGAGGCGAGACCGATCGGAAGCTGCTCACCTCCTGCTACTCACGCGCGCTAGCCGTGGCCGATGAGCTCGGCGTCCGCAGCGTGGCGTTCCCGCTGATCTCTGCCGGTGCCTACGGTTGGCCGCTACAGGATGCGGCGCGAGCCGCGGTTGAGACCCTGAGGGCCACGCCCACCACAGTCGAGCGGGCGGTGTTGGTCGCATTCGGGCAGGCGGCCGAAGCCGAGCTGAGGCAGGCACTGCGGCCCGATCCGGCAGCAGGCGACAGCGCGTGAGCGGCAGCGGCTGGCAGTGCCGGTAGAGTAAACGAACTGTGAGCCTCTCTGACCTCCTCGCCCGGCATCGTCGAAGCCTGATCCAATTCGGACGGTTCCTGCTGGTGGGCGGCTTCGGCGTGATGGTCAACCAGGTGGTGCTGGTCATGACCAACGTCATCGCCCGCGACGGGTTCGGGCTTCAGAGCACCGATGTCGTGGCCGGAATCCCGTTCACTCCCTACAACATTCGCAACTATCACATCTACGTGATGATCGCGTTCCTGGTGGCGAACCTCTCCAACTTTCTCCTGAACCGCTACTGGACGTTCAGAAGTGCCAACCGCGCGCCCTTCTGGCACGAGTATTGGCCGTTCCTGGTCGTCGGCCTGGGCGCCCAGATGGTTGGCATGCTGCTGATCACCGCGCTGATGCACCCGAACTCGCCGATCGGCCTGCCCAGTGACGTCTTCGACAATTCCACCGGGCTGCGGACGAAGCTGTACTGGGCCAACCTCATCATGATCGCCTGCGTCACCCCGGTGAACTTCGTGCTCAACAAGCTATGGACCTTCAGAGCCGTCCGTGCCCGCCACGGCCGCCAGAAGGCGACGACCGGGTAGCGCCCCGGCACATGTATCTCAAGAGCCTCACGGAGCGTGGCTTCTAGTCCTTCGCCTCCACCACCACGCTGCGCTTCGAGCCGGGCATCACGTGTGTCGTGGGCCCAAACGGCTCGGGGAAGTCCAACGTCGTCGATGCCCTCAGCTGGGTGATGGGTGAGCAGGGCGCCAAGACGCTGCGGGGCGGCAAGATGGAGGACGTCATCTTCGCGGGCACCTCCGGCCGAGCTCCGCTGGGCAGGGCTGAGGTGCTCCTCACCATCGACAACACCGACGGTGCGCTCCCGATCGACTACACCGAAGTCACGATTTCGCGGACCATGTTCCGAAGCGGTGGGTCTGAGTACGCCATCAACGGCAACACCGCGCGGCTGCTCGATGTGCAGGAACTGCTCTCCGATTCCGGCATCGGGCGCGAGATGCACGTGGTCGTCGGTCAGGGCCAGCTCGACAACATCCTGAACGCCACGCCCGAGACTCGCCGTGGTTTCATCGAGGAGGCCGCCGGGGTCCTCAAGCATCGCAAGCGCAAGGAGAAGGCCGAACGGAAGCTGGAGGCGACCGGGGTCAACCTGAACCGGCTCGCGGACCTGCTGTCGGAGATCCGACGCCAGCTCAAGCCGCTCGGCCGACAGGCCGATGTCGCGCGCCGTGCCTCGGTGATCCAGGCGAACCTGCGCGACGCCCAGGCGCGACTGCTGGCCGACGAGTTCGCCAGGGCGGCCAGCGTGCTGGCCACCGACCTGGCCGCCGAGCAGGAGTTGCGGGAGCGTCGAGGGCGGGTGGAGGCGGCGCTGGCAGCTGCCCGGGCCGCGGAACAGGCCGCAGAAGAGGCTGCCCGTGCGTCCCTGCCGGAACTGACTCGCGCCCAGGAGACCTGGTACGCGTTGGCGGGACTGGCCGAACGGGTGGGGGCCACGGCATCCATCGCCGCCGAGCGGCTGCGCAATGCCGATTCGCTCGGGGAGGACGACCGTCCCGGCAGGGATCCCGAGGCCATCGAGCGGGAGGCCGCCTCCGTCCGGCAGGCCGAGGACGTGCTGCGCGCGGAGCTCAACAGCCTCGTCGAGGCCCTGCGCGAGGCATCCCGTGATCGGCAGGTCTGTGATGAGGCCGCGAGTGCGGCCGAGCGCCAGTACGCGGCGCACCAGCGGGCCATCGCTGACCGGCGTGAGGGCCTGGCGAGGTTGACCGGTGAGGTCAACACCCTGCGTGGTCGCGCAGAGTCCGCGGCAGCTGAGATCGAGCGACTGCGAACGGCCCGGGTGGAGGCTGAGAGTCGCGCCACCGAGGCGAAACGTTCGTTCGCGGGGCTCGAGACGCGGCTCGCCTCGTTGAGCGCCGGGGAGTCCGGTCTGGACGCGGCCCACGAGGCCGCCGAGAGCTCCGTCGCCCAATTCGAGGCGGATCGGGAGGCGCTACGATCCGTCGCGGCGCAGTTGCACTCCGCCAAAGCCGCGCTGGGTGCCCGGGTCGAGGCGCTGGGCGTGGGCCTGGAACGCAAGGATGCCTCCGCGGCACTGCTGGCCGCCAGCGACCAGCTCGACGGCCTGCTCGGCTCGGTGGCGGCCCTGGTAAGCGTCGAAGCGGGCTCAGAGGCCGCGATTTCCGCCGCGTTGGGCGCGGCCGCGGACGCCGTGGCAGTCACCGGGCTGGACGCGGCGCTCGACGCCTTCGATCATCTCCGCACCGCAGATCTCGGACGGGCCGGCTTGCTGCTGGGTGGCGGTGACGTCCGCGTGGACGTCTCGTCGTGGCCGGAACTGCCGGGGGTCGCGCGCTATGCCCGCGACCTCGTCGACTGCTCGACGGCATTGCGTCCTGCGCTTGATCGGCTGCTGTTCAAGGTGGCAGTGGTCGACTCGATGCCCCAAGCCCGCGAGGTGGTCGGCGCGCTGCCGGACCTCATCGCGGTCACGCGGGAGGGTGAGGTGCTGAGCGCGTGGTACGCCGCTGGCGGGTCGCAGGCCCAGCCGTCCCTGATCGAGGTGCAGGCTGCCCTCGACGAAGCCGCCGCGAAACTGGCCCAGGCGCAGGCCGAATCGGAGCGGGTCAGGTTTTCCCTCGCTGAGCACGACTCCCGGCTGGCGACGGCGAGGCAGCGAGCCGACGCCGCCCTAGCACGGCTCCACGAATCGGACGCCGCCCATGCCGGCCTGGCCGAGGAGGCAGGAGACCTGAATCAGGTGATCCGCGCGGCCCAGGCCGAGGTCGGACGGCTGGACAAGGCGATCGCCACCGCGCAGGACGTCCAAGCGCGTGCCCTGACGGGGCTCGCCGACTTGCAGGGACGACTGGAGCTCGCCCTGGAGCAGTCGGAACTCAGCGAGGCTGATCCGACCGAGCGTGACCGCTGCGCCGTGGCTGCCCGCGCTGCCGCTGCGGCGGAGATGGAGGCCCGGCTTGCCCTGCGCACCACCGAAGAGCGGGCCAGGGCGCTGGCCGGACGGGTGGAGAGCCTCACTCGCTCCGCTCAGGCCGAACGGGCTGCCCGCGACAAGGCGGCGCACCGACGTGAGCAGTTGCGGCGAGAGGCTGAGGTCGCCGCAGCGGTAGGGCAGGCGACAGCCTGGTTGCGCGAACAGGTCGCGGTCTCGCTGGCGACGGCGGGCGCGGCCCGTGAGGACGCTTCGTCGCGCCGTCTCGAGGCGGAGGCTGGAGTGGCGACCGTCCGCGCGAGCGGCCGGGAACTCGCCAAGCAGTTCGAGGAACTGGTCGACGTCACCCACCGCGACGAGCTCGCCCGGGCGCAGCAGCAGATGAAACTCGAAGCGCTGGCCGAGAAGGCGATGGCCGAGCTTGGCCTCGAAGTCGACGCGTTGCTCACCGACTACGGGCCGGATCAGGCGGTCGACATCTTGGTCCGCCCAGACGGCGCTCTGCTCGGGCCGGACGACCCGCGCCCAGAACCAGTCCCCTACGTGCGCGCCGAGCAGGAGAAGCGATTCCGGCAGGCCGAACGGGATCTCGCCGTGCTGGGGAAGGTGAACCCGCTGGCGCTGGAGGAGTTCGATGCCCTGCAGCAGCGGCACGCCTTCCTCGCCGAACAGCTGGAAGACCTGCGCAAGACCAGGGCGGACCTGGCCGGGATCATCGCCGAGGTCGACACACGGGTGCAGCAGGTCTTCGCCGAGGCCTACGCCGACGTCGAGCTGGCCTTCGAGGCCTCCTTCGCGAGGCTGTTCCCCGGCGGCGAGGGACGGTTGGTGCTCACCGAGCCCGGCCAATGGCTGACCACCGGAGTCGAAGTGGAAGCCCGTCCGGCCGGCAAGAAGGTGAAGCGGTTGTCGCTGCTGTCCGGCGGTGAGCGGTCCCTGGTCGCGGTGGCGTTCCTCGTGGCGTTGTTCAAGGCCCGACCCAGTCCCTTCTACATCCTCGACGAGGTGGAGGCGGCCCTGGACGACACCAACCTGGGGCGGCTGCTCGAGATCTACGAAGAACTGCGGGACACCAGCCAACTGCTCGTCATCACCCACCAGAAGCGGACGATGGAGATCGCCGATGCGCTGTACGGCGTGACGATGCGAGCGGACGGGGTTTCCACGGTGATCAGCCAGCGACTCAGGGAGCAGTGAGCCCACCCGTTGGGTCGTTGGCGGCCGGTCGGTCATAATAGGACCACCCGAGGAAAGGCCCGTTGTGACCGCGCTGATCGTAATGATCGTGATCCTGGCGATCGCTCTGGCGCTGATCGCCATCGTGGCCGTCGGCATGCAGGGCAACCTGGCCGAAAAGGCGCCCGAGATTGCCCACGTGATGGCGAACACCGCACGTCACCTCAACGGTGAGGCCCAGCCACCCCGTGGATTGGTCGAGTTCTTCGAGGAGATTCCGGTTCCCAGGAGCGCCGACTCGGCCACCGAGCCTCCGAAGCGCTAGTCGGAGGGTCCCCGCAGGTCATTGCGGCGGCTCGTCAGCCCGGAAGCGGGCAGTCTCGTCAACGAGTGCCTGAAAGACCGCCCCGACAGCGCCGCGCGCGGCGGTGTCCGGACGGGCCAGCGCCTCGACTCGGCGGACCAGGGTGACATCACTGATCGGTACCAGTCGCAGGCCGCGCGCGGCGGTGTCGGTGCAGTAGCGCGGCAGCAGGCAGACCCCTTCGCCAGCAGCCACCAGGGCGGCCAGGATCCCGAAGTCCATCGAACGCCACACCACGCGGACGGGCCTCCCAGCGGTCTGGCCCACCACTTCCAGCAGCCGGTCGAGGGGGTAGGCCTCCGGCACGCCTAACCATCGCTCATCGACCACCTCAGCGCAGCGGACACTGGCTCGGAGAGCGAATCGATGTCCTCGGGGGACGGCCAGGTCAACCGGCTCGCCGAACAGGGTGACCTGGTGCAGTCGGTGGCTGGCGCGGACGTCCTCCACTTCACCCCGGTGGGCGAGCACGATGTCAGCGCGGTTGACCAGCGCGTCGAAGTCGGGTTGGGCCACGTCGTTGTCGATGAGCGTCAACTCCAAGCCCGGCCACTGCCGCAAGCGGGCCAGGAGCCCTGGCAGAAGCAGTTCCCCGACGGAGGGGAAGACCGACAGTGACACCGCACCGGTGGGGGACCCAAGCCAGGATTGCCATTCCGCCTCTGTCTGCGCCATCGCGGTAGCGAGTCTCACCGAAGCCCTGGCCAGCGCATCCCCAGCTTCGGTGAGCCGCACGCCGCGTCCCTCCCGGACGATAAGCACCTGGCCGGCGGCGCGTTGCAGCGCTCGCAGTTGCTGGGAGACCGCACTGGGCGTGCGGGCGGTGGCCTGGGCGACGGCTGTGATCGAGCCCCGTTCGGCCAGTTCGCGCAGCAGCACCAGCTGCGACAATTCCATGAAGTAACACTACACAATGCCTATCGAATATCGCTCTTGTGCTACATGGTCCCGTCCCGATTGGATGGACCCGATTCGGAGGAGTTGGCGATGACACGACGAGACAGGATGTTGGCGGCACTGGTGCCGGTGGTGTGGGGACTGAACTTCCCTGCCACGGCCTTCGCCCTGGCGCACTGGCCGCCGTTTCTGGGAGGCGCGCTGCGCTTCGCGCTGCTGGCACTGCCGACGGTGCTTTTCGTCCCCCGCCCACGAGTGGCGTGGCGATGGATCATCGCGATGGGGATGACCCTGGGAGTGATGCAGTTCGGCTTCCTCTACCTCGCAATGGCGATGGGGATGCCCGCCGGTCTGGCGT
Source organism: Propionicimonas sp. (assembly GCA_049688555.1). Classification (GTDB taxonomy): domain Bacteria; phylum Actinomycetota; class Actinomycetes; order Propionibacteriales; family Propionibacteriaceae; genus Propionicimonas. The sequence goes on along the minus strand of JBAVKY010000424.1, from coordinate 5,005 downwards.
CCCTGGTGTTGCAGGCGTCGGCGCCCTTCACCGTGGTGCTGGGCGTGGCGTTGCTGCGCGAGAAGCTCACCGTTGCCCGCGCGCTCGGTGTCAGCCTGAGCGTCGCTGGGCTGGTGGCCATCGCCGTCGAACGGGCCCAGCCCGCTGCCTTCCTACCCTTGGCGCTCACCCTGGTGGCTGGGTTCGGTTGGGCATTGGGCAACATCTGTTCCCGCCAGGCTCGGGCCGACAAGCCGCTTCATCTCACGCTGTGGATGTCGATCGTGCCGGTGGCGCCGCTGTTCGCCCTGTCCTGGGTATTCGACGGGCCGGCGCGGATTGGGAGCGCGTTCGCCACGGCCCTGCAGCCGGCCGCGCTCCCGGCCAACCTCGGGCTGCTCTACATCGTGGTGTTCGCCACCGTGATCGGCTACGGGATCTGGAACACGCTGCTCGCCCGCTACCCGTCAGGGCAGGTCGCCCCGTGGTCGATGCTGGTGCCGATCGTGGGCGTGCTCTCGAGTTGGCTGGCCTTCGGTGAGGCGCCCAGCCCGGTCGAGGTTGCTGCCGGGGCATTGGTGGTGCTGGGGGTGCTGATCGCCTCCGGTGCCGTCCGAATGCCTTGGTGGGTGCCCCAGGGCCGATCCGCGGCGGGTCCGGCGATCCGTCCGGATGCACTGGACGAGGCGGCCGTCGGCTGAGCCTCCCCTTACCATGACCCGGTGGAGATCTTCTGGTTCATCCTGGGTGGCGTCGTGCTGGCGATCCTCGTCGCCGCGGTCGTCATCGTCCAGAGCAATCGTCGGGCTGCCCTCGAGGCGCGACGCGATACACCGGCGCTGCCGCCCGCCGCGCCGGAGGCCGTCCCCGGTGCTGAGCCGGAGCCTGCCCGGCCGGCGGCGCCAGCGCCAGGTGTCGTTACCCTCGACGTCCCCGAGGCTCCCACGACGCGCATGGCGCGGCTGCGGCGTCGGCTGTCCGGAAGCAGCAACCCCCTGGCCCGGGGGCTGCTCGGTCTGCTCTCCGCAGACACCCTGGACGCTGAGACCTGGGACGACCTGGAGGCCACGCTGATCACGTCCGACTTGGGTGTCGGGCCGACCACCGAGCTGATCACCGCGCTTCGCCGGGAGCTGTCCATCGCTGGGGGGGCCGATCCGCAGCGGGCCAGGATGGTGCTGCGCCGGGAACTTCTCAACCTCGTCGAGCCGGGGATGGATCGGCGGTTGCGGACCGAGGGCGCCGATGGGCTCCCGGGCGTGGTGATGGTGGTCGGGGTGAACGGCACCGGCAAGACCACGACCATCGGGAAGCTGGCGCGCGTCCTGGTCGCCGAGCAGAAGTCAGTGGTGCTGGGTGCCGCGGACACGTTCCGCGCGGCAGCAGCCGATCAGCTGCAGACCTGGGGTTCACGCGTGGGCGTCCCCACCGTCCGTGGGCCAGAAGGCGGCGACCCCGCATCCGTGGCTTTCGACGCCGTTGAGCGCGGAATCGTCGAAGGCGTCGACGTGGTGGTGGTTGACACCGCCGGACGGCTGCATACCAAGACCGGACTGATGGACGAATTGGGCAAGATCAAGCGAGTCATCGAACGCAAGGCTCCGGTCACCGAGGTGCTCCTCGTGATCGACGCCACCACCGGCCAGAACGGCCTCACCCAGGCCCGGGTGTTCGCCGAGGTGGTGAACATCACCGGCATCGTGCTGTCGAAGCTGGACGGCTCGGCCAAGGGAGGCATCGTGGTGCAGGTGCAGCGGGAACTCGGCGTTCCGGTCAAGCTGATCGGACTGGGGGAGGGCGTCGACGACCTGGCCCCGTTTGACGCGGCCGACTTCGTGGACGCCCTGTTGAGTGAGGGCTGAGGCGGCCAGGGTCGACATCCCCGCCCGGTAAGCTGTCCCGGAATCCTGAGAACGTGAGGTAGTGCGTTGTTCGACACCCTGCAAGACCGCCTTTCCGCGGCCTTCCGGAATCTTCGCGGCAAGACCCGGCTGAGCGACGCCGACGTTGAAGCGACCCTGCGCGAGATTCGGCTGGCGTTGCTGGAAGCTGACGTCAACCTGACCGTGGTGAAGGAGTTCACGGCAGCGGTCCGTACGCGTGCCCAGGGCGCCGAGGTGCATCAGGCGCTGAACGCCGGCCAGCAGATCGTCAAGATCGTCAACGACGAACTGATCGGCATCCTGGGTGGCCAGGCGCGACCGCTCCGGTTCGCCAAGCGACCGCCGACCGTGATCATGCTGGCTGGCCTGCAGGGGTCGGGTAAGACCACGCTGGCGGGCAAGCTCGGCAAGTGGCTGAAGGGGCAGGGGCATTCCCCCCTCCTGGTCGCGGCAGACCTGCAACGCCCGAACGCGGTGACCCAGCTCCAGGTGGTGGGGGAGCGCGCGGGCGTCCATGTCTTCGCCCCCGAACCTGGCAACGGCGTCGGCGATCCGGTGCAGGTGGCCAGGAACTCGATCCTGCACGCCATGAGCAAGCTCTACGACGTGGTGGTGGTCGACACCGCTGGTCGACTCGGTGTGGACGCCGAACTGATGCAGCAGGCCGCCGACATCCGCGACGCGGTCAACCCGACCGAGATCCTGTTCGTGGTCGATGCCATGATCGGCCAGGATGCGGTGAACACCGCCAACGCCTTCGCCGAGGGGGTCGGTTTCGACGGCGTCGTGCTCTCGAAGCTGGACGGTGACGCCCGCGGCGGCGCGGCGCTGTCGATCGCCCGGGTCACGGGCAAGCCGATCATGTTCGCCTCCAACGGTGAGGGGCTCGGTGACTTCGACGCCTTCCACCCCGACCGGATGGCCAGTCGCATCCTCGGTATGGGCGACCTGCTCACCTTGATCGAGCAGGCCGAGAAGACCTTCGACGCCGAGGAATCGGCCAAGGCCGCCCAGAAGCTGATCGCCGGCAAGGGCGAGTTCGGGCTCGACGACTTCCTCCAGCAGATGCAGGCCGTTCGCCGGATGGGGCCGCTGTCGAAGATCCTCGGCATGATGCCCGGCATGGGCCAGATGAAGGACCAGATCGCCGGCATCGACGAGCGCGAGATCGACCGAATCGAGGCGATCATCTACTCGATGACCCCCGCCGAGCGCACCAACCCCAAGATCTTGGACGGCTCCCGTCGGGCCAGGATCGCCAACGGATCCGGCACTCAGGTCTCTGATGTCAACTCACTGGTCAACCGGTTCTTCGACGCCCGCAAGATGATGCAGTCACTAGCAGGGGGAGCCATGGCCGGCATGCCCGGGATGCCCGGGATGCCCGGCGCCCGTCGCCAGCCGCCCAAGCCACCGGCCAAGAAGCGCACGGGTCATGGGGTGTCGGGGAACCCGGCCAAGCGCGGCCAGCCCGCCAAGCCCGCAACCCCCGCCGCGCTGCCAGGTGCCGCGTTCGGGGCACCCGCGCAGCCGAGCGAGGCCGAGCTCGCCAAGGCAATGGGGGAGTTCCAGTTGCCGGCCGACCTGCAGAAGCTGTTCAACCAGCCCAACAAGGGACCCCACCAGGGCTAGCAGTGCGCTAGTTTCGGCGGCATGGATCACCTCCACGCGCCGCCGGGGCTCGGTGAGCCCGAGTTCTTCGCCCACCAGCATGTCGGCGAGCAGCCGGTCGGTCCGCCGGAGCGGCAGCGGCTGCACCTGCACGGGACCGTCCTGCCAGACGGAGTGGCCCGCGACCTGTGGATCGTGGACGGCCTGGTGCGAACCGAGCCCGTGGCTGACGCCGTCACGATCTGTCGCAACGCCTGGCTGATGCCTGGACTGGTGGACGCCCATTGCCACGTTGGGCTGGGGGCTCACGGGGCGGTCGACCTCAAGACCGCCGAGATCCAGGCCGCCACCGACCGGGACGCCGGAACGCTGCTGATCCGCGATGCCGGTTCACCCATCGACACCCACTGGATCGAAGATCGGGACGACCTGCCGAGGATCATTCGCGCCGGCCGCCACATCGCCAGGACGGCCCGCTACATCCGCAACTACGCCGTCGAGATCGAGCCGGCCGACCTGATCGGCGAGGTGGAACGGCAGGCTCGCCGAGGGGACGGCTGGGTCAAGCTCGTGGGGGACTGGATTGACCGTGACGCCGGAGATCTCGGTCCCTTGTGGCCGGCCGAGGTTGCCGGGGCAGCCATCGAGCGAGCCCATGCGCTGGGTGCCAGGGTCACGGCTCACTGCTTCGGTGAGGAGTCGGTCCACCAGTTGGTGCGCGCCGGGATCGACGGCATCGAGCACGGCACCGGACTCGATACCGCCACCATCGAACTGATGGCCGAACGCGGCGTCGCGCTGGTCCCCACGATGATCAACCTCGAGAATTTCCCGGCTTTCGCCGCTGCGGGTGAGGCGAAGTTCCCCCGGTATGCCGCCCACATGCGGGCGCTGCACGCCCGGCGCTTCAAGACCATCCAGGCCGCGGTCGAAGCTGGCGTGCCCGTCTTCGCCGGAACGGACGCCGGCGGCAGCCTGTCACACGGGATCATCGCCTCCGAGATCGAGCTGTTGGAGCAGGTGGGTGGCGCCGAGTTCGCCCTGGGTGCCGCGTCCTGGCGGGCACGGCAGTGGTTGGGTGCTCCAGATGCGCTGGCCGATGGAGCCTGGGCCGACCTCGTGGTCTACGACGACGACCCACGCCGTCGCCTGGGCGTGGTGGCTGCTCCAGCTCTGGTCGTCCTTCGGGGACGGGTCGTGGCCCGGCGGTCCACCGCGGACTGGCAGCCCTGACCTGGGCCGGTTGGCACCGCGACGACTTCCTCTGGCAGAATGGTCGGCGCATCTGTGCCCGCTCGGTGCCCTCTCACTCCGGCGGCTGCGGATCCATCCGAACCCGGGCGGGCGTTGCCCCACAGCGACTGCCGGAGTTCACCCATCCGGTCCGGTGGCGTCATCGGTCCTATTCCACAGGAGAAACCACACACGTGGCTGTCAAGATTCGGCTCAAGCGGCTCGGCAAGATCCGCTCCCCGCACTACCGCATCGTCGTCATGGACTCCCGCACCAAGCGGGACGGCCGGGCGATCGAA